>NZ_CEZFMW010000067.1:0-18714 GCF_982993085.1 Thalassobacter sp.
ACACCAACCTTTGATGATAAGTAGAAGAAAGGGATGACTTTTCCTTGGCTACACGGCTTGCTAGGGTGGCGCAACCGGCGCCGCGTTGAGGGGCCTTGCAATAATGCTCTCGCAGAGGGCGCTCAGAAGGTAGGCATCATGGCACTGTTGAACGCAAACGCACAAAAAGTTTTGGGCGTCGTGGTTTTGGCCGCAGGGCTTGGCTTGGTTGTCCTTTGGTTGCGGCCCGAAGCTGAGCTGGAGCTGTCCGAAACCATTGAGAAGGTCCCCGCGATTGCGGCGGCTGAACAACCACAAGTCGCACCTGAAGCGGCTGCTGTTGCCGAGGTTGAGGTGACGCCCGAGCAAGACGACGCTCCGATGGTGATAACCGAGGCAGAAGATGTAGCGGATGCAACGCCCGAGCCCGCCGCGGTTGTCCCAACAGATGATGAGGATTCTACGGTAGAACCAGTGGCGGTCTCTGAGGAGGATCCATCGAAAGAGGTCGAGGCAGACCCCATTGAAACTGCAAGTGAAAGCGCGCCATCTGAGCTGCAGGAAGAACCTGCCAAGCCAAGCCCGCCCGTTGTATCGACGATCAGGATTGACCCGATTGGCAATGCGCTTTTGGCCGGAAACGCAGTGCCCGGATCGGTGGTTCAGATCGTTTTAGGCGCTGAGGTTCTGGCCGAGGTGCGTGCCAATTCACAGGGCGACTTTGCTGCGTTGTTCGACCTTGCACCCAGTGAAACGGCGCGCAGCCTGCGCGTGCGTATTCAACTAGATGATGGGTCCGTTGTGGTCGCAGATGATACAATATTGGTTGCGGCTGTGAAGGCCGCAGAACCCCCGGTAGAAATGGCGACTGCAACACAGAGTGAGGCGCCACCAAAGCAGGTAGCCACGCTGGATGCAGCGCCTGAAAAAGATGAGCCGGCTGCCACTGAACTCGTGCAAACGGCGGAGGAAACTTCGATTAAAGCTCCGGTGGAGACAGCCTCAGCAACTGCCCAAGTCGCGCCAACGATCCTGCGCAGCCAAGGCGACACCGTCGAAATCGTACAGGGCGCGCCGGATTTGGTTGGCGACATTGGCATCGACACGATCACCTACGATGAGCTTGGAAACGTGGTGCTAAGCGGGCGCGGCAAGAATGAGCGCGTGGTGCAAGTCTACCTTGATGATGAGCCTGTTCGCACGGTTGATATCGGCGATGAGGGCACATGGCGCACGGAATTATCCGATGTTGAGGAAGGCGTTTACACCCTGCGGATCGATGCGTTGGATGCGGACGGAACAGTGGTTTCACGACTAGAGACACCGTTTGAGCGCGCGCCCGTGCAGGTGGCTGCAAGTGTTGCACAGCCCGGCGAGGTGTTCGTGACGGTGCAGCCCGGATTTACCTTGTGGGGGATCGCAAAGTCGCAATACGGCGATGGGCTGCGGTATGTGCAAGTGTTTGAAGCGAACCGCGCGCTGATCCGCGACCCCGACTTGATTTATCCCGGCCAAGTGTTCGAAGTGCCTGCGGCCCCTCGGGACAACTGAGCTATTGTGGTTTCGCTCTGGTGATGCCGGGCTTGGCCGTTTAAACTAATGTAACCTCATCAAAAGGTTTTTGCGTGCGCGCCCCTCAAGACCCCCAACCAGCATCTGAATTTTCGGCGTCCGGTTTGTCCGTCATTCGCCGGGTCGCCCCGTACCTATGGCCCGAGGATAAGCCGTGGGTGAAGCGGCGCGTGGTATTGGCCCTTTCGATGTTGGTTTTTGCCAAAGTCATCGCGGTTGGTACGCCGTTCTTGTACAAGGTCGCGGTTGACGCGCTCGCGGGTGAGGCGGTTGATGCCGCGTGGATGATGGCCCTTGGGGCCGTCGGACTGACCATTGCCTACGGAATGGCGCGCGCCATGACCGTCGGATTTCAGCAGTTGCGCGATGTTATCTTTGCTGCAGTCGGGCAGGGCGCCTTGCGCCAATTGGCCCTGCAAACGTTCACGCATATCCACCGGCTTTCGCTTCGCTACCATATCACGCGCAAAACCGGGGGGCTGAGCCGGATCATTGAACGTGGTGTCAAAGGCGTAGATTTCTTACTGCGGTTTTTGCTGTTCTCCATCGGTCCGCTGATGCTGGAGTTGTTGATGATCGCGGGCGTTTTGTTCGTATTGTTCGACGCTTGGTACCTTGTGATCGTGGTGGGAACGATTGCCATTTACGTTTGGTTTACATTTGCCGTGACCGAATGGCGGGTCAAAATCCGCAAAGTCATGAATGAGCAAGACACGGATGCGAACCAAAAGGCGATCGACAGTCTGCTAAACTTTGAAACGGTCAAGTATTTCGGGGCCGAGGCCCGAGAAGCCGCGCGCTACGACAGCGCAATGGAACGGTATGAGGCGGCTGCCCTAAAGACATCCTACTCGCTCGCGTTTTTG
Organism: Thalassobacter sp.; assembly: GCF_982993085.1. Lineage (NCBI taxonomy): Bacteria > Pseudomonadati > Pseudomonadota > Alphaproteobacteria > Rhodobacterales > Roseobacteraceae > Thalassobacter > Thalassobacter sp. The sequence continues at coordinate 2,418 of NZ_CEZFMW010000067.1, forward strand.
AACTTTGGCCAGTCGCTTATCATTACCTCCGGGCTGGTGGGCGTAATGGTTCTTGCGGCTGTTGGGGTGCAAAACGGGACACTGACGGTCGGCGATTTTGTGATGGTCAACGCCTACATGATCCAAATTACGATGCCGTTGAATTTTTTGGGCACCGTTTACCGCGAAATCCGGCAGGCATTGGTGGATATGGGGGAGATGTTTGGCCTTTTGGAACAACCGGCCGAGGTGCAGGATGCAGTTGGGGCACCTGATCTCAACGTGTCGGCGGGTGATGTCCGATTTGATGATATCCACTTTGGCTATGATGCGGCGCGTCCGATCCTCAAAGGAGTTTCGTTGCACGTGCGCCCCGGCCAAACAGTCGCGATTGTTGGCCCCTCTGGGTCGGGTAAATCTACGATGGGTCGTCTGCTGTTTCGGTTCTATGACGTGACAGGCGGGTCGGTGCAGATCGACCAGCAGGACGTTCGTGACGTGACGCAAGCCAGCGTTCACGCGCGCATCGGGATCGTTCCGCAGGATACGGTGCTGTTTAATGACACCCTGTATTACAATATTGCATATGGCCGCCCCGATGCGACAAGAGCGGAAGTTGTAGAAGCCGCCCGTGCCGCCAAGATAGACGGCTTTATTGAAAGCCTTCCGGATGGGTATGATACCCAAGTGGGAGAGCGTGGCTTAAAGTTGTCCGGTGGTGAGAAACAGCGCGTGGGCATTGCACGCACATTGCTCAAGGACCCGCCGATTTTGGTTTTGGATGAGGCGACTTCGGCTCTGGATACTGAAACGGAGCGCGAGATCCAGTCTGAGCTGCGCGAGATGAGCACTGGCCGCAGCGTGATAATGATTGCGCATCGCCTTTCGACCGTTGTGGATGCTGACATGATTGTTGTTTTGGAAGGTGGCATCATTGCTGAAAGTGGCACCTACAAAGAACTCATCGCACGGGATGGGCGTTTTGCGCAAATGTGGTCAAAGCAGCAATCCGAGGCGGAAACGGCTGCTTAGGGGCTGCTTTTGACAGTGGCTCAAAAGAACTCAATATCCTCAGGCGACGCGTGATTTTGTGCTGACGTCGGTTCAGCCCGCCCCTGAAGCCTGTGTTGCAAGCTGGTTAAATTGACCACATCAATCAAAATTGTAGCCTCGTTTTGCGGGATAGGTTTCACCTGTGAGGCATGGGTCATCAGTTGGGAAAGCTGTTCGAGTACCTGCGCGAGTTCATCAATCTGTTGAATGCCCGTGATCGTGGTTTCCTGAAGAGTATCGCCGTCCAAGGCGTCTTCAAGATGGGTTTCTACATCCTTTGCTGTTTCGGAAAGCCGAGACAATTCCTGCGCGATGATGGCTTGAAGCTCCGTCGGATCAGTTGCCAAAGGGTCCATCGTTTACAGCTTGCCGACGACGGCTTCGATGCAATCGCGCATCTCAACAGGGGTGAAGGGTTTTTTTAGAAAGTTGTTCATGCCCAACTGTTTGCCGGTACCGACGATTTGCGCATCGGCTTTGCCGGTAATGAGAATAAAACCTGTGCCGCGTGTCGTTGGGTCATGACGAATGTGTTGCAGCAACCGCAAGCCATCCATTTCGGGCATGTTGTAATCCGAAATCACAAGATGTGCCGGGCTTGCCTTGAGTTGATGCATCGCTGTGAGGCCATTGTCGGCATATTCTACGTTTGTGATGCCGAACGAGTCGAGCGCGTTTAGAATTAAGCCGCGGCTGGTTGCCATGTCGTCAACGACAAGAACTTTGAGTTGATCTCGGAGTGCCATTATGTGCCTCTCTATTATTCGATGCGCTGGTAGCTGGTCAGACCAGCGGAACGGAACGTCTTGTTGGTGTCGAGGTTGACGCGCTCACTGTGGCCGACGAAAAGCCAGCCTCTTGGTTTTAGCTGTTTGCCAAACTTCTCAAAAAGTCCCTGCTGGGTAGGCAGATCGAAGTAAATCGCCACGTTTCTGCAAAAAATTGCATCAAATCGGCCTGAGAAAGGCCAATCTCTAAGGAGGTTGAGTTTTCTAAAAGCAATGAGGTTTTTGACATCGGCATTGAAGCGGAAATCTTTAGGATCTTCGGCTGCTTCGATCAGATCACTAAAATATTCTATGCGTGCCTCTGGAAGGCTGTCTTTGGGATACACGCCTGCAAGCCCATGATGCAGTACATTTGGGTCAATGTCTGATGCGAGGACTTTGAAATCGCTGGTTGCGAGTTGGGGCGCGTGTTTCAGACAATAAACCGCGATGGTGAATGGCTCTTGTCCCGCAGAACAGCCTGCGGACCAAATGCGTATCGGATCGCCTTTTCGTGCAGCCTCCAACATCCCTGGAAGAACCTCTTTGCCAAATAAATCAAAATGATGAGCCTCACGAAAAAATTGGGTCACATTTGTGGTGAGAGCCGAAATCAGGTTGATACGTTCAGCTTCACCATCGCCGTCATTTTGCCGGAGCAAGGCGCAATAATCCTCGAAAGTTCCGAGCTTGAGTTGACGTAGTCGCTTTTGGAGGCGCGAATACACGAAAGCCTTTTTTGACGCCGGCAAAACTAGTCCTGCCTCATCATAGGCAAGTTTCGAGACAGCTTGAAAATCCGCTTCACTTAGTTCGGAACGTTGGGTGCGCATTTGGTTCAAGCGGCCGCTTGCCCCGTTTCAGGCAAAACACCCGCAAGATCGATAACCCGGATCATACGGTCTTCAACAATCGTGAGGCCGCTGATGAAGGAGCTGGCTTTACCGTTTGCAAGTTCCGGCGGCGGCTGGATGTCGGATTTTTGCAGGGTCAGAATGTCAGATACCGCATCAACTAAAACACCCAAGGTTTGAGTTTCGAGCTGCATCACTATGATGACATTGCGTGAGGTTGCCTCAATGGGATCCATCCCGAGGCGTGCACTGAGGTCGACGATGGGCAAAACGGCGCCCCTAAGGTTGATGACGCCGCGCACATACTCAGGAGCATGAGGCAGGGAGGTCGCGGGCGACCAGCCGCGAATTTCACGGACTTTCATGATATCAACGGAGTATTCTTGATCAGCTATGCGAAAGGCCAGAAGTTCAAGGTCGCTGTTTGAGTTATCTGTTGGGGCTTGGGTCATTTCTATCCTGCCATTGAGAGGGCGGCGGGTGTGTCCGGTGAACCGGCGCGCGCAATAAGATCTACGGGATCAAGGATGAGAGCGATTTTCCCGTCGCCAAGGATGGTCGCTGCCGCAACACCGGGGACATAGCCGTAGCTGTCCGCAAGGCCTTTGATCACGACCTGCCGTTGTTCGTGGATTGTATCTACAACCAACGCATAGGGTTCGCCGTCTTCGGCACTGATAAAAAGCACCACAGCATCGTCAGGAATGACGTTTGGCGCGCGGTATCCAAACTCGACCGCTAAATCCAAAAGTGGAACAAACTTGCCGCGGATGTGAACGACTTGTGTGCCTTGGTCTAAGGTTTGAACTTCCGCGTCCGCAAGGGTCAGCGTTTCTACAATAGAAGATAGAGGCACGACCATTGTTTGCTCAGATACTTCAATCACCATCCCGTCTAGGACCGCAAGAGTGAGCGGCAAGCTAATCGAGAATGTCGAGCCTTGTCCTGGGGTTGACTGGATAGATATCCGACCGCCGAGAGATTGAATTGCGCGTTTGACTACGTCCATACCAACGCCACGACCGGAGAGGTTGGAAATCTCTGTGGCTGTAGAAAAGCCAGGCATAAACAAAAGGTTGTCGATCTCCGCGTCGTTTAGAACGGCATCTGTTGGGACAAGCCCTTTGCTTTGCGCGATAGACAGCACGCGCTCGCGGTTGATGCCCGCACCATTGTCTTGGATTTCGATGACGACACGACCTGAGCGATGTGTGGCGCGCAGGTGAATTGTCCCTTCGGGGTCTTTGCCAGATTGCTCTCGCTTTTCGGGCATTTCCAAGCCGTGATCGACCGCGTTGCGGATCATATGGGTGAGCGGGTCCGCAAGGCGTTCGATAACCGTTTTGTCGATCTCTGTCGCTTCGCCTTCTAGAACCAATCGGACTTTTTTGTGCGTGTCATGAGCCGCTTCGCGCACGATCCGTGACATTCTTTGGAACAAAGGTTTTACGGGCTGGGCGCGGATGGCCATGACCGAGTCCTGGATATCGCGTGTCAGCTGTTGGAACTCATCCAGACCGGTTGAGATTGTCGGATTCGATGTCAGGTTTTGCGCAGATAGGCTCTGCGAAAGCATGGCTTGGTTGATGACCAACTCGCCCACAAGGTTAACTAACCGGTCGATACGCTCTAAATCCACTCGTACTGTAGCGGCGACGGGGGCGGATTTGGTTGGTGTTGACGCTGGCAGTTTGGGGGCTGCGGGCGAGATACTCTCTGCTGTAGGTTGCTCCGGCAGGCCCGTATCTGCTGCGGGAGCTGGTAAATCAGGCAAGTCGGGCAAGTCGGGTAGGTCAGGCAGCACAGGGAGTGTCGATGCGTCGATCACTTCGCCTGCAGCGGGTCCTGACTCCTTCTTGGTGATGACCAGAGTACAGAGCCCTTGGGCGAACTCAAAAACCTCTTCGATGGCGGCTTGCGTTGTGTCAGCTTCGAGGGTGAGATCCCAGTGAAGGATAGTTTGGCTTGGGTCGAGGGCCTTGAGCGAGGGCAGGTCTGACGTGTCGCAGGACGCGGTGACCGTGCCCATTTCGGTGAGGGCTCGCATTAGAAAAAGCGCTTCGTTACCGCTTTGATTTAGGCCCTTTTCGGTGGTGAACCGGATGGCCCAAATCGGCGTTTTATCGGTTATCTCATCCGTGCTCTGGTCAATGTCTAAGTCCATTTGACTGTCGGTCGTAGGCAAATCGAGCGACAGGGTCATCGGGGCAAAGTCTAAATCTTGATCCGAAGCGGCGTCGGTCGTTTCGGTATCGCCCCCTGCGGGCATTAGGGTCTCTAATTCAGCAATGACGACAGTGTTTTTAGCCTCATCCACGGGCGTTTCATCCCGGGCCGCAGCGACAAGGTCGGATAGAGAGTCGGCAGATTTCAGGAACAGCAGGACCGCATCGGCGTCAATCGCAAGGCGGTCTGAGCGCACCTCATCCAGAACCGTTTCAAAGCGGTGGGCAAAGTGGACCAGATCATCCAGCCCGAAGGCACCTGCACCGCCTTTGATCGAATGGACTGCACGGAACACTGCATTCACGGTTTCGGGATCGGTATCACCGCCCTGAACCTGCAATAGCCCTTCCTCAAGGCTTTCGAGAAGTTCGCTACACTCAACAAAGAATGACGCTTTGATTTCTGCCATTGGGTCCATGGATTAGCCCCCCGTGACCATGCGTAGGGCGCCAACCAACTTGGCTGGGTCAAACGGCTTTACGATCCAACCTGTGGCACCGGCCTGGCGGGCGCGCAGCTTCATCTCTTGCGCGCTTTCGGTTGTGAGCACGAGGATGGGAATCCCTTGATAGGCGTCTTGTTTGCGGACCTCTTGGATGAATTCGAAACCGTCCATCCGTGGCATATTGATGTCGGTGATGATCGCGTCGGGGGCCATTTGGGATAAAACCTCAAGCCCATGCAGGCCATCCTCGGCCACCTGAGAGGTGATGCCTGCTTGGGTCAACGCAAGCGAGACCATATTTCTGATTGTGCGGCTGTCATCTACGGCAAGAACGTTCATGTCGCCGCCCCTTCGGTTTGGATTGCAGAAAGGTCCGTGCCAAAGCTGATCAGGCAATTGAGGAACTCGGCGGAGGGTGCGTCAATCGTCAGGGCCCGACTGTCTGCTGCTAAATGGGGCTTGGCCGCCAAGAGCACCTGTAGCCCCGGCGTGGTCAGGATATTGACGCTGGACGCATCAATCGTGACATCGCTTGAGCCAGATAAAAGGCGGTCACGCAGGTCTATGCTTGCGGACAGATCAAAACGGGCGGGAAGAGAAATGACGGTGGCCATGATCACACCGCATTGCACAGGAATTGGGTCATAGGCAGGTTCAAAGCGCGTCCCTTTCAATCTCGATCTGGCACCGAGATAGACTGAAGTGTGCTAAGAAACGGTTACCTGCGCTTCAGTTTTTCGGGGCAAAACAGCCAATCGTCCGGCGCAGCCAATTAATGCAGCATAATCATCGTGCAAAACACTCAGGCCGAATTGGGCCATGAACTCAGTGAACCGTCCTTTGTCCGCAAAAGCCTGGGCACCATAGCGCGCCATATAGGGGGCAATTGCGCGGGCAACGCCGCCCACAAGATAGACGCCACCTAGGGGAAGATGGATCAAGCTCAGATCGCCGGAGGCACGGCCCAAGATACGTGCAAAAAGCTGCAAGGCGCGCTCTGTCGCGGGATCGGTGTCGGCTGTGGCCACGATCTCAGCCGCGGTGCGGGCAGGGGCGTCTGGTATCGTTTGGCGAACAAAGTCATACACCCGTTCCAACCCGCGCCCAGACAACACGTCTTCGAGCGCGGCAAACCCATTCTTGGCCCCTACGAATTGAGCAAGCTCCCACTCCTCTGCCGTGCCCACAGGCAGGCCGATGTGACCCGCCTCAGAGGCTGGCACAACGCGTAAATCACCCCCGGCGGAATGCGCAACCGCGGCGTTGAAACCGGTCCCGACACCCAAAACCAGCTGCGGTGCACCAGGGGTGCCAGCAGGGCCAAAGAGCTGTTCTATATGGGATTTATCCAAGTGCGGCAGGGCATACGCTTGGGCTTGAAGATCATTGATGATGGCGGCTTGAGGCGCCCCCGTCACGGCACGCATTTGCGCTGTATCGAGCTGCCATTGCAGGTTGGTCATCTGGCCAACAGCCTCTGCGCCTTGTTGCGTGACGGGACCGGCAAGCGCGATACAGGCGCCGTCTAGTGGGGGCGTGCCGTGCTGCGCCACAAAGGCGGCCAGCACCTCGGCGAGTGAGCCAAATTCAACGTTGCGAAACCTCGTGATGGTAGAGGCGCGCAGTTGCACTCCATCGCTCAGCGCGGCACGCGTGTTTGTGCCGCCAATATCGGCGACCAAGAGGCGTGGCGCGGTCATACGCCGTGGGTTGACGTCATTTGCGCCACCGTGTGGCGTGGGGCGGGCCCGGTTGATTGTCCCATGTGTAGTGTGACGTCCCAGACCTCTTGAACGTGGGGGGCTGTGGGCGATGCGATACGATCCAGTAGCAGTTCGGCACAGCGCCGTCCGGCCGCCCGGACCGAAGACCGCGTGCCGGTGAACAACGGTGTCTGCCCCCCGTTACCGATGTAGGACAGATCATCATCATGACATACAACGGAAACGTCAGCCCCCAGCCTAAGCCCAAGTTCCGCAAGCGCACGATGCACGCCAAGCGCCATCACCACTGATGAGACCAAAAACGCAGTCGGCGGGTTTGCGCCAGACAAAAGCCGCATTGCGCCATCATAGCCCGCATGTTCGGTCATTTCATTGTTGGTGATCAAATCAGGGGCCGCGGCAACACCACGTGCGGCAAGTGTTTCGCAATAGGCGCGCTCACGCTGGTCGGCGTAATCGACACCTTTGGTCCCGTTCAGCAAGCCAATCCGTTCATGCCCAAGATCCAACAGCATGTGGGTCGCCGTCGTAAATGCGGCGTAATTGTTGATGTCGATATAAGAATACTCAATCGCCTGCGGCTCTGCCCGGCCATGCACGACGAACGGCAAGCCAAGATCGTGAAGCACCTTGATCCGGGTGTCTTGGGGGACGGGGGCGTGGACGATGACGCCGTCTACCGTGCCTTTGCCCGCTAAGTCCCGATAGGTCTGCAACTCATCTGTGTCGCTGACGACAGACACAAGCATATCGTAGCCGGCTGCCGCATAAACTTCGCTGGCACCCGCCACAAAATCCGCGAAAACCGGGTTTACCATTTCGTGGTTGCCGGACAGGGGGATGACGTGCCCGATGGCCATTGACCGCCCCGTGGCCAATGACGTCGCCCGGCGCGATGGTTTGTAATTATACGCCAAGGCTGCTTGATGTACACGGTCGCGAGTGGCTGCCTTTACCTCTGGATAACCGCCCAAAGCACGAGACACGGTCGTTTGCGACAGTCCAAGTTTTTGCGACAATTGTTTGAGGTTCACGACTACGGCTTTCGGACTGTAAACTGCGCACCGACGGTAGGCTGTCCCATTGGTCTTGTCAAAGAACGCCAAGGTCGGAGCCACTGCAAAAGCTGTATCCAGCGCGATCTGATCCGGTGAACAACGTGTGTGACCATCGCTACGGCTTGGATGGGCTGGCCTATGATCAAAGATCACTTTGTTTCGAATAATGCTTGCCAAAGCGCTTTCAAATACGCAACCCTACAAGCCAAGACATTAAAAACAGACGTTTCGTTGCACCTGCCTTGTTTAGAGGCAAAGGGGCAACTTGGGAGGATTAAAAATGAAGAAAGCACTGTTGTGCTGCGTTGCGTCCTGCGCACTATGGCCTGCTATCGCAAACGCCGACGGACACTTGCCCTTTGCGCCGGGAGAGGGCGCGTTTTCATGGGATAGCTACACCGCCTTCGCCGAGGCCACCGACCTGACGGGCCAAGTGCTCACGATTTCGGGGCCGTGGACTGGGGCCGAGAAAGATAAATTCGAAGTGGTCCTTGCCTATTTTGAGGCCGCCACGGGCGCGCAAGTGCAATATTCAGGTTCTGACAGCTTTGAACAGGATATCGTGATTTCGGCGCGCTCGGGCTCTGCGCCGAATTTGGCGGTATTTCCCCAGCCGGGACTTGCTGCGGATTTGGCCAGCCAAGGGCTGATTGCGCCGTTACCGCAAGAGACAGCGGATTGGGTCGCGCAGAACTATGCAGCGGGTCAGTCATGGGTCGATTTGGCGACGTATCCCGGCGCGGATGGGGCGCAGGGGTTCTACGGCATGTTCTACCGTGTCGATTTGAAATCTCTGGTCTGGTACTCACCCGATGCCTTCGATGAGGCGGGCTATGATCTGCCCGAAACTATGGAGGACCTTTTGGCTCTGACGGATCAGATTGCAGCAGATGGTGGCACACCGTGGTGCATCGGGCTGGGGTCAGGGGCAGCCACCGGTTGGCCCGCGACAGATTGGGTCGAAGACATCATGCTGCGGATCAACGCGCCAGAGGATTACGACGCTTGGGTGCGCAATGAGATTGGTTTTGATGATCCCAAAGTGATCGAAGCGATCGAGAAATTCGGTGTGTTTGCGCGCAACGACGCCTTTGTGAACGGCGGTGTCAGTGCGGTGGCCAATACCGATTTCCGCGATAGCCCGTCCGGTTTGTTCGCAATCCCACCGCAGTGCTACATGCATCGTCAGGCGTCGTTTATTCCGGCGTTCTTCCCGGATGGGACCACGATGGGCCAAGACGTGGATTTCTTCTACTTTCCCGCCTTTGCGGACAAAGACCTTGGCAAGCCCGTGCTGGGCGCGGGGACGTTGTTTTCCGTGACGGACCCGTCGGAGGCGGCGACGGCGATGCTCGATTTCCTGAAACTGCCTGTCGCCCATGAAACATGGATGGCGCAGGGTGGGTTTTTGACGGCGCACGCTGGCGTGAACCCGATGACCTATATTGATGACAGCAGCCGCGCCCAAGGTGAGATCTTGCGCAATGCGACCACCTTCCGCTTTGATGCATCGGACCTGATGCCGGGTGAGATTGGCGCAGGCGCGTTTTGGACCGGCATGGTCGACTATGTCACCGGCACGGACGCCAAAACCGTGGCCGAGGGCATCCAAGCCCGCTGGGATGATCTAAAGTGATCGTCTTCGACATCGGATACACCAAGGCGCGTGTTCTGCGCGCCTTGGGCCACATTGCTTAGCCGTCAAAGGGGCATTGATGTCACCGCTCATTCAAGGCGCGCTTACGATATTCGTCGGTGTTGGCGGCTGTGTGGCCTACTTCTGGGCCTCCAATGTGGTGCTGGACAAGGTCCTCTTTCCTGCACGTGGCCCAAACGCAGGGCGCAATATCAACCGCGCCAACCTGATCCGGCCTTGGCTGTTTTTGCTGCCTGCGCTGTTGGCGCTTGGGCTGTACCTTGTGTACCCGGTGTTCGGATCGTTCAGCCGATCACTTTATAATCGCACAGGGGCTGAGTTCATCGGGTTCGGTAACTACCGCATCATGTTGGGCGATCCAGAGTTCCGCACCGCCCTAACCAACAACTTGCTATGGGTGCTGATCGTACCTGCGGCATCGACATTCTTTGGGTTGTTGATCGCGCAGCTGACGGACCGTTTGCGCTGGGGCACGGTAGCCAAATCGATCATCTTTATGCCCATGGCGATTTCCTTTGTCGGGGCTGCGCTGATTTGGAAGTTTGTCTATGCCAACAACCCCGACATCGGCCTGATCAATGCAGTCTTGGTGGTTTTTGGGGCAGAGGCCAGCATCGACGTGCTGCAAATTCCGTTCTGGAATAACCTCTTTTTGATGGTGATCCTGATCTGGATTCAAACCGGCTTTGCCATGGTGATCCTGTCGGCGGCTTTGCGCGGTGTGCCAGAGGAAACCATCGAAGCCGCGATCCTAGATGGGGCAGGGCCGGCACGAGTTTTCTTCTCGATCAAGGTGCCGCAGATCATGCCCACAATCGTTGTGGTCTGGACGACGATCACGATCCTCGTGCTTAAGGTTTTTGATATCGTCTACACCATGACTGGTGGGAATTTCGGCACGCAAATTCTGCCGTCCTACATGATGTCTTATATGTTCCGCGACGATGGGCGCGCCACGGCCGTGGCCTTTGTGATCATGCTGATTGTTCTGCCCGTGATGGTCTGGAACATCCGCCAAGCCCGCAAGGAGATGTGAGATGACAGGCATCGCGGGACAAAAATCCGCCCTTTCATGGGTGGTCAACATCACGGTGCTGGCGCTGGTGGTGTTGTGGTTGATCCCGACCATTGGACTGCTGGTGTCGTCCTTCCGAGACCGCGATGCGATTTCGGCCAGTGCGTGGTGGACGGCACCTTTGTCGGTCGAGCAAAATTTCCGCGTCCGCGCGCCTGCGGCGGAAACACTCATCATCGATGGCGGGTTTGAAGCCGCGATCGGAGGCTATGAGATCACGGGCAATATCGCGGATTTGATTGCGGCTGAAACAGGGCAAACCGGGCCCGTCACGATCACTGCATTTGGGGCCACGGCGCGCGCGCCGGTCGTGGCGCAACCGGGTGACGTTCTGAACCTCAGCCGCGACAGAACGTTGTCAATCACCGCAGACGGAGACTACCGCTTCTTTGCTCCTGCGGAGATCACGCGCGACCCGTCGCTCTATTTCGCGATGGAGATCCCACCGTCGTTTGATTTGGATAACTACCGCGAAATCCTCCGCTCGGACGGGATGGATATCGCGTTTATCAATACGTTGACGGTCACGATCCCGGCCACGGTGATCCCGATCCTGATTGCGGCCTTTGCGGCCTACGCGCTGGCGTGGATGGATTTTCGCGGACGCGGAGTGTTGATCGCGGTCGTGGTGGGTTTGCTGGTCGTGCCACTTCAATTGGCTTTGGTCCCGATGCTGTCATTCCACAACACGATTGGGATCGGCCAAAGCTTTCTTGGTATTTGGCTCGCGCATACGGGCTTTGGCCTGCCGCTCGCGATTTATCTGCTGCGCAACTACATGGTCGGCCTGCCGCGTGACATCATCGAAAGTGCACGGGTGGATGGCGCCACTGATTTTCAGGTGTTCACCAAGATCATCCTACCGCTCAGCTTTCCTGCACTCGCGTCATTCGCGATTTTTCAGTTCCTTTGGGTGTGGAACGATCTGCTGGTGGCCAAGGTATTTTTGCCCGCAAGTTCCGAAAGCTGGGTAATGACCGTTAAAATTGCCGACGATTTGCTCGGCTCACGCGGTGGGGATTGGGGCATTCTGGCTGCGGCCGCGTTCACATCCATCGCCGTGCCGCTTTTGGTGTTTTTCACTCTGCAACGCTACCTAGTCCGCGGGCTTCTCGCGGGTTCGGTCAAGTAAAGGTCCGTACTTATGCCTACCAACACTGCCGCCACATCTGGCCTCGATCCTGCGCTTGATTGGTGGCGCGGCGGGGTGATTTACCAAATCTATCCTCGCTCGTTCCAAGACAGCAACGGCGACGGCATCGGTGATCTTCCAGGCATCACCCAACGTCTGCCCTACATCGCGTCGCTTGGGGTGGATGCCATCTGGATATCACCGTTCTTTACCTCTCCCATGAAGGATTTTGGCTACGATGTGAGCGATTACTGCGATGTCGATCCGATGTTTGGCACGCTGGCTGATTTTGACACTTTGGTGGACCGCGCCCATAGCCTAGGACTGCGGGTGATGATTGATCTGGTCCTTTCGCACACCTCGGACCAGCATCCTTGGTTTGTCGAAAGCCGCCAATGCCGGGACAACTCGCGCGCGGATTGGTACGTGTGGGCCGACCCCAAGCCCGACGGTGGACCGCCCAACAACTGGCTGTCGATTTTTGGCGGACCTGCGTGGCAGTGGGATGCACGGCGGTTGCAATACTATTTGCATAACTTCCTAACCTCTCAGCCCGATCTTAACTTTCACACGCCTGCCGTACAGGATGCGGTGTTGGATGCGACCCGGTTCTGGCTAGAGCGTGGCGTAGATGGCTTTCGCCTTGATACGATCAATTTTTACTTCGCGGACAAGGGGCTTCGCGACAATCCGGCCCTGCCGCCCGAGGCGCGCAACGCAACGATTGCGCCAGCCGTGAACCCCTACAACCACCAAGAGCATCTCTTTTCCAAGAACCAGCCCGAGAACCTTTTGTTCCTCAAACGCTTTCGCGCCTTGCTGGAGGAATATCCCGGTACCGCAGCCGTAGGCGAGGTGGGCGATGCCCAGCGCGGGCTAGAGTTGTTGGGCGAATACACCAAGAACGGGGCGGGCGTGCAGATGTGCTACGCCTTTGAGTTCCTCGCCAAAGCCCCCCTCACGGCGGAGCGTGTGGCCGAAGTGTTCACGCGGTTTGATGTCGTGGCAAGCGACGGCTGGGCCTGTTGGGCGTTTTCCAACCACGACGTAGTCCGTCACGCCACCCGGTGGGATCTATCGCCAGCCGCCCAAAGGCTCTTTGCGACGCTGCTGATGTCTTTGCGTGGTTCGGTCTGCCTTTATCAGGGGGAGGAATTGGGCCTCGGTGAGGCAGACGTACCGTTTGAGGCGCTGCAAGATCCTTATGGCATTGAATTCTGGCCAGAGTTCAAAGGGCGTGATGGCTGTCGCACACCGATGGTGTGGGACCAGAACAAGCAAAACGCAGGCTTTTCCAACGGCACACCGTGGCTGCCGGTGGCCGAAGCGCACGTGGCGCAGGCGGTGGCGTTGCAAGAGGATGATCCAAACGCATTGTTGCACCATTACCGGCAGATGATTGCGCTTCGCCGTGTTCACCGTGCTCTGCACGACGGGGCACAAACTGGCATGCGTGCGCAGGGCAATGTCCTGACGTTCCAGCGCGCAGATACCCATGAGACGCTGTTTTGCGCGTTCAACATTGGCAGCAGCCCAGCGCAAATCGAGATGCCTTCGGGCGCGTGGCATTCCATTGTGGGTGAGGCGCCGGGCGCAAACGGTGAACTGGCGCCGTGGTCCTACGCGATCCTCCAAAAAACGAATACGTAAAAGGGGTATAGACACCGATGGCCGAGCTGAAACTCACGAATGTCGCCAAGTCCTACGGGGCCGGCGTCGAAGTTCTCCGGGACGTGAACCTAGAGATCAAGCAAGGCGAACTGGTGGTCTTCGTCGGCCCCTCTGGCTGTGGCAAGTCCACGCTTTTGCGGATGATCGCAGGCCTTGAACAGATCACCAGCGGCACGCTTGAGATTGACGGTCAAATGGTGAATGACCTGCCGCCAAGCGAGCGGGGCATCGCCATGGTGTTCCAATCCTATGCGCTATATCCGCATATGACGGTGCGCGATAACATGGCCTTCGCGCTTAAAATCGCCCGCAAATCCCGGACTGAGATTGATGCAGCCGTCACATCGGCCGCGGACAAATTGCAACTCACCCCATACCTTGATCGGCTTCCCAAGGCATTGTCAGGGGGACAGCGGCAGCGCGTAGCCATCGGGCGCGCCATTGTGCGTGATCCCAAGGTGTATCTCTTTGATGAGCCGCTCTCAAACCTTGATGCCTCCCTGCGCGTCGCCACGCGGATTGAGATCGCGCAACTCAAAGAAGCGATGCCCAATAGCACGATGGTCTATGTCACTCACGATCAAGTCGAGGCCATGACACTGGCCACGCGCATCGTCGTTCTTGCGGACAAGGGCATCGCACAGGTTGGTGCGCCGCTAGAGCTATACAGCCGGCCAAACTCCGAATTCGTGGCTAAGTTCATAGGCTCACCTGCTATGAACCTGTTGCCGGGTGAAATTATCGAAACCGGCAAAACAACCCGCCTCAAGCTCAGGGATGGCGGGGGCACAATCACATCGGACTATCCTTCAAACCCCGATCATTTGGGCGCACAGGTCAACGTCGGCATCCGTCCCGAAGATATGCAACGCGTCACCACGCCGGATTATGTCTGCGGCGCCACCGTCACGATTGTTGAAGCACTGGGAGAGGTGACGCAACTCTATCTGACCGCGCCCAGCGCTGGTGTGGACGCCAACCCAATCATCGCCAAATTGCCGGGCATTCACACCGATCTGCGCGGCGCCAAACTCACTCTGTCCGCTCCACCGGACAAGGTGCATGTCTTTCTAGGCGGCCGGGCGCTCAACGCGACCTAACTCCTTCGTTCCCAAAATACGCCCGCGCGGAGCGCACCGCGGACCCCGCAGGGTCCGCAATTTCATCGTGTCGTCCGTTAGGACGTCATTTTCAATCGATCCGGGTCCACCAATGGCGTAGTAACCAATCGCGCGGGGCGCATCTCACCCAAGATTTCGATTTCGACCTCTAGGCCCTCGATGGCGCGGGCACGGGGCACAAACCCCTGCGCGACGGAGCACTGTGCGTAGTGCGAATACCCGCCTGAGGTGCAGAACCCGACAACCTCTCCGTCCAGCCAGATTGGTTCATACCCCTGCACATCCGCATCAACTGCTTCAACGACAAACGCGGCCAGAACGCTCCCGGGCGGCTGCGTGCGCTCTGCCTCAGCAGCAGCACGTCCGATGAAGTCACCCTTGGACCACTGGATAAACCGCTCCAATCCCGTTTGAGCACAGGTATAATCGGGTGAAAACTCACTCAGCCATGCGCCAAAGAACCGATCCAGCCGCAGAGACATCATCGCGCGCATCCCAAAGGGACGCATTCCGTATTCCTCGCCGGCGGCACTTAGGACTTGATACAGATGCCGGGCTTCATGGGCGTCGCAGTAAATCTCATATCCTAGATCACCGGTGTAGCTAACGCGTTGCACGACACACTGCGCCATGCCGATTAGGATCTGGCGCACATCAAGGAACTTGAACGCTGGGTGTGAGACATTGGCGCGCGTGACCTTAGCCAGTACATCCCGCGCGCGCGGACCTGCAATGGTAAATCCGGTGCGCGTGTTGCTGATGTTCTCGACCCGCACACCCTCCTGGCTGTGACGCTCGAACCAACGGGTGTGTACGGCCTGCGCGCCGTAGCTGGCGGTCAGGATGAATTCAGCCTCGCTGATGCAGGACACTGTGAAATCACCCTCAATCCGGCCCGCAGCATTTAGCATCGGCGTCAGGCTCAAACGTCCGGGTTTGGGGATGCGACCGGCCATCACATGATCCAGCCAAGCGCGGGCGTCTGGCCCAGTCACGCGGTATTTGCCAAAGTTCTGCAACTCATTGATGCCGACGGCGCCACGCACGGCTGCAACTTCGGCTGCGGTGGCGGCAAACGCGTTGGACCGGCGGAACGATGGGGTTTCAAACCGGGGCTCGCCCGGTAGCGCGAAATAGTTGACGACCTCTAGCCCATATTGCTGGCCAAAGACCGCGCCCTGCGCTTCCCAAATGTCGTGCATGGGTGATGTCACCCATGGCCGCGCCGCAGGCAGTTCCTCATTGGGGTAACTGACCGAAAAACGGGTCTGATAGTTTTCAATCACTTTGGTCAAGGTATAGCCCGGGGTGGCCCAACTGCCAAAACGGGCCACATCCATGGCTGTGACGTCGCGTTCCGCTTGGCCTTCGACCATCCATTGCGCCAGCGTCAGGCCCACTCCGCCACCTTGGCTAAAGCCTGCCATCACGCCGCAAGCCGACCAATAGTTTCGCAGGCCCGGCACGGGGCCGACCAAGGGGTTGCCGTCGGGGGCAAAGGTGAACGGCCCGTGGATCACGGATTTGACGCCTGC
>NZ_CEZFMW010000068.1:0-18644 GCF_982993085.1 Thalassobacter sp.
ATCACTGCCCACGATCAGATGAAATCTGTGCCCACCATCCCGCGAAACACGCAGCGATGGACACCGCCGAATAACGGCACACAGCAACACCCAAAATATGGAGGCACTGATGCCGAAGCTTACCTACACGCAAACCATTATCCTCACACGTGCCGCATCCCGCCCTGGCAATTTGGCAATGCCACTGCCCAAGGGGCTGGCAGGTGCTGCGGCCAAGATGACCGTGAGCAAAATGATTGAGCGCGGCTGGCTTGAGGAGGTCGATGCCAATCTCCGGCGTCATGAACCGCTCTGGCGTGAGACCGGCGATGGTCATGGCACGACCTTGATTGCAACTGAGGCCGGACTTGATGCCATCGGCATTGCCCCGATTGTCGCGAGCACTGTCAGTAATATCCGCAAGGCTCGACCGGCGGCTAAATCTACAGAAGTGTCCGCAGACGCAAGCGCAGGCCCCAAGCTGGTCTCTATCTGGCAAGGTACCAAGCAGGCCCTGTTGATCGAAATGCTGCAACGCCCGGAAGGTGCCTCCATCACTGAGATCGTCAAAGAACTCGACTGGCAGCCCCATACAGCCAGAGGTGCAATTTCTGGCGCGCTCAAAAAGAAGCTGGGCCTGCCAATCACGTCTGAGAAACACCCCGAGCGCGGCACTGTTTACAAATTGGACGCGGCCTGATCCGCAAACTTAGCCTCAGCGTGCCAACAGCCGGCGAAGGGCGTAGCTGCGCAGGAGCGAGATCCCGGTGAACACACAGCCAATGGCAAGGTTCTCGCTAAGCCTGACTTGCAGCCCAAACCATGGGAACATCACGATCTGAGTGATGATGGCCAGCGCATAGCCCACCGCGACATTGGTGATCGCCTCGATCAGCGATTGGCGTCGCGACTGCATCACGCCGCCAGCCGCTTGGACTTGAGGCTTGAGAAACTCTCCCTGCTGTCAGTCAGAACTGCCTCCTCGCCCGTGAAGGCTTGCCAGCGCTCGATAGCGACATCGACATAAACCGGGTTCAGCTCGACGCCATAGCAAATACGCCCGGTGGTCTCAGCTGCGATCAGCGTGGTGCCCGATCCCATGAAGGGCTCATAGACTGCTTGGCCGGGGCTCGAGTTATTTAAGATCGGGCGGCGCATGCATTCGACCGGTTTTTGTGTGCCGTGTACGGTCTCGGCATCCTGGTCCTTGTTGGCGATCTGCCAGAGCGTGGTTTGTTTGCGATCGCCGGCCCAGTGGCCTTTGCCCTTGGCGCGCACCGCATACCAGCAGGGCTCATGCTGCCAGTGGTAATCGCCACGGCTCAGTACCAGCCTGTCCTTTGCCCAGATGATCTGGGAACGGATGGCGAAGCCCGCGGCGATCAGGCTGTCGGCTACAGTCGCCGCATGCAGCGCGCCATGCCAGATATAGGCGACGTCGCCGGGGAAGAGCGACCATGCCTCGCGCCAGTCAGCGCGGTCGTCATTCAGCACCTTACCGGTTCGCTTCGTCTTTGCAGCTCCTGCTTGATTGCGCCAGGACGGGTCGTATTCCACGCCATAGGGTGGGTCAGTTACCATCAGTAGCGGCTTTACGGTACCGAGCAACCGTCCAACCACATCGGCGCTGGTGCTATCCCCGCAAATCAGTCGATGGGGTCCAAGCTGCCAAAGATCACCCGCCACAGACACTGGCGTGACTGGTGGCTCAGGAATATCATCCTCACCGTCAACGGAGCTATCTTCGCCCAGTGTTCCTGGATCCTGTAGAAGGGCATCCAAATCCTCATCCGAGAAGCCCAGCAGATCGAGGTCAAAGTCTTCCGCCAAGAGCCCTGCGATCTCGTCGCGCAGCATCGCCTCATCCCATTCGCCGAGCTCGGTCAGCTTGTTATCGGCGATGCGGTAGGCGCGCCGTTCCGCTTCATCGAGATGACCAAGCCGGATGACAGGGGCTTCAGTCAGGCCCAGCGCGCCCGCTGCCAGCACGCGCCCGTGGCCGGCGATCAGCTCGCCATCGTCTGCCACTAGGCAGGGCACCGTCCAGCCGAACTTCGCCATACTGGCTGCAATCTTCGCAACTTGGGCATCGCCATGGATCTTCGCGTTTTTAGCGTAAGGACGCAGCTTCTCGAGCGGCCAGAGCTCAATCTGGCGCGGCGCAAAAACAAGATCCATGGGGTAGTGGGCTCAATAGATGAGGGCGACGCATATTGGAACGCACCCTAAAATAGGGGCGTGTCAGCGATCGCGATGTCAAGAAAACAGAAGCGCCTGCAAGGGTTATCCTCCGGGCGCAATTCTTCGATTATTAAGGGGTACGTCAAGGGGGCTAGAACTGTCAACGGGAAATGTGAATCAGAGTTACATTTTGGCGCGAATGGTTTCCAGCTGGATTCCGTGGATCCAAAACTGGCTTGGGTGGATTCTTGACTAAAATACTAAAATCCACCTTTGGCATCTGTGTGGACCACGTAAGCTATTGTTATTGTGATGTATTTCTTCATCTGCGATCTTGGGTGGCTTCAAAGTGGATTCCCCGGTGAAAATCCAAGTCGCTAGAAAACTTGCGCGCTGAGCCCCCCCGTATACGTAAATGCTCGGGGAGGAACCATGGGAGGGGGGATACCCCTTCTGGACCTTAGTGCAGATCGCGGCGAATGACCTAAAAGAGCCCAACCCGGCCATCGACTTTTCTCGCTGCGTGTGCTCGCAGCGCAAGAATTTCCGCAGTTGCATAGAAGATAGCGCTACTAAGCAGCGGACAAGCCGTTCATTCGTGACCCACAAAGCGAAAAGTTCTGACCCAACCTACAAGTTGCGGGATTATCGCTGACCTTGCCCGTCAAATTTTAAATGATGGCCAGCAAGTGGCGGCGCGCACTTTGATGCTGATTGAGCTCTGCGAGAAGTCATTGCGTCAGCACACCAACAGCAGTTGCGATAGAGTTGGCCTTTTGCACCCTTTCATAAGCGGTTAGGCGATTTCATCCGCGCGGATGCCAGCTTTGTTGGCGGCCTCTGAAACTACAGAGCGCAGCCATTGGTGCCCAAATTCCTTGGTGCGGGTCTTGTGCCACACTTGAAAGATCTTCCGCAAAGGGGCCTCAAAAGGCAACTCAGAGATTTGCAGACCAAACGCTTGCTGGGCATGTGGCGCCAGGATGCGCGGCATCGTGTAGATAAGGTCGGTTTGCGCGGTTGCGCTAAGGGCTGCGGAATAGTGCGGGACACGCAGCTGAATATTCCGTCGAATGCCCTTCTTTGCGAGGGCTTCGTCAATCCGGCCATATTCGGCATCCAGAGTCGTGAACATGATGTGACCAAATCGGGTGTACTGTTCCAAGCTCACTTTGAGGCCGAAGCTTGGATGTGAAGTACGGGCTGCACAGACGAAATCACTGGCACCTAGCAACTCACGGTCGAACCGTGAAGGTGTGTCGAAATCCTGAATGATCGTCATGTCTATGGTCCCGGCATCAAGGTCGGAATAGGCATCGCTCAGGCTCTTGTTGATCTCAAGCGTGTGCAGGAACCGTAGAGATACGTTTGGGGCCTGGTCAGATGCCGCAGCTATCAAACCGGGCACCAGAAGTGTCGAGAACAAATCGTTCATGCCAAGCCGATAGGTGGCCTGCAAGTTTGCTGGATCGTTTACTTCCTTCACCATCAGAGCATCTTCAAGCATTTTAAGGCTGGCTTCGATGGCAGGAGCCAGCTCGCGGCAACGCTCGGTTGGTTGCATCCCGTCTGCCGCGCGAACAAACAGGTCATCGTTCATCAGATCTCGCAGTCGGCGAAGGGCGTGGCTCACGGCGGGTTGGCTCAATCCAACGGCATCGGCCGCTTTGGTGACGCTACGCTCTCGCGCCAGCGCCGAAAAGACTTTCAGAAGGTTTAAATCGATACTACGAATATTCATCTGGCGCATGATTGCAATATCAAACATTCATTTGGATGATGCAAGTTTCCTCTCTAGGGTCTCGGCATTCGTACTCGAACAGGGAGACTATGAATGTCGTTCAAATCCATGCTGCTGGCCTCTGCGCTAGCACTATCCACCGCGCTGCCAGCCTATGCCGATCGGGCAAACGACACGTTGGTCGCAGCATTTAACAAAGAAGTGCAAACGCTCGACGGTCTATACTCGACGTCGCGCGAGAACCTTATCCTTTCGTATCTGACATCTGACCAGCTGGTTGAGATCAACCTCGAGACTGGGGAGTACGAAGGGGCCTTGGCCGAAAGCTATACCTGGGTCGACGATCGCACCATCGACTTTACCCTCCGCGAGGGGCTGACTTTCCATGATGGCGCGCCCGTGACGGTCGAAGACATTGTCTATTCCTTCGACTGGATCGCAGACAAAGATTCCAAGACGCGACGTGGTGCATTCATTCGCGGTTGGTTTGAAAGTGCTGTCGCCACGGATGATCGCACGGTCCGTATCACAGCAAAGAACCCGTATCCGCTGATGCTGCGCGATATCGCTGTTTTTGTCCTGACCCGCAAGGCTGGCAGCTATGCAGACGGCAACCCCGATGCTCTGACGCAGAATTTCAATGGAACTGGTCCTTACAAGGTGGCCAGCTTCGACATGGGTGCAGGCGTCACGCTTGAGCGTTTTGACGGCTACTACAGTGGCGGACCAAAGGCAGCAGGATCGATTGAGAATATCGTTGTGCGTCCGATCCCCGATTGGGGCACTGTAACAGCAGAGCTGCTGTCTGGCGGCGTGAATTGGTCGTTCAATGTACCTGACGACACAGCGAAGGATCTGGGCAACCTGCCGATGGTGGATCACACAACCGGCGTTTCGACCCGTGTGTCTTTCTTTGTGCTGGATGCGGCTGGCGTGTCCGACCCCGAAGGTCCGCTGACCAACAAATTGGTGCGGCAGGCGCTGAACCACGCGGTGAACCGCGAAGAGATCGTGGAATTCCTTGTCGGCGGCTCGGGCCAGGTGATCCACTCCACTTGCAACCTGGGTATGTTCGGCTGCGACGTCGATGTGACTGAATACGACTACGATCCCGAACGCGCCAAGGCCTTGCTGGCCGAAGCGGGCTATCCAGATGGGTTCGAGTTCGAGCTGACTACCTATCGCGAACGTCCAATTATGGAAGCGGTGGCCGCTGATCTGGCTGAAGTGGGCGTGACCGCCAAAATCAACCACGTCAAGTTGTCGGCATTGTCCAAGTCGCGGGCGGAGGGCCAGCTTGAAGCCTTCCAGAACGCTTGGGGCTTCTATGCCACGCCGGATGTGGGGGCGATCTCGAACTACTATCTTGAGGGGTCGAACCGCAACTTGAATCACGATGCTGAGGTTCAGGGCTGGTTCAAGGCGGCACTGGAGACCGTGGATCAAGACGAACGCGCGGCGCTCTACGAAAAGGCTCTTAAGAAGGTTGCGGATGAGGCTTATCTTCTGCCGATCTTCCAGTATTCGCAGAACTACGTGCACAGCGTGGATGTGACCTTCGACGCGCCGCTGGACGGTCTGCCGCGTCTCAACGAGATGAGCTGGAAGTAAGCCCGCTCTAATGATCGGGCGCGCGCGAGCCGCGCCCGATCCACTCTGCCTGCCACAGGAGCCCGTCCCATGCTGAAATTCATTCTCAAACGCTTGGCCCTTGGTCTGGCGGTCGCCTTCACCGTGTCGCTTGCCACCTTCCTGATGCTCAACCTTGCTGCTGATCCGGCAGCCATGGTCGCAGGCGAAGACGCCACGCAAGAGGCCATCGAACAGATCCGTGTCCAATACGGTTTTGATCGACCGCTGTACGTTCGGTTCTTCGAATGGATGGGCCAGCTGGTTACCGGTGATTTCGGTGACAGCTACTATTGGAAACAACCGGTGTTCGACCTGCTGATCGACCGGGCCCCCGTGACGCTGACCCTTGCCGCAGGCGCGCTGACAGTGACCATCGTGCTTGGCTTGACGCTGGGTGTGCTTGCTGCGCTGAAGCCGAACGGTTGGCTTGATCGCTTCGCACTCAGCTTTGGCACTGCGGCGCAGGCAGTTCCAAATTTTTGGTTTGGTCTGATCCTGATCATTCTGCTCGGGGTAACCTTCCCGATCTTCCCGGTTTCGGGCGACAGCACTTGGATGCATTTCGTGCTGCCCTGTTTCGTGCTTGGAACTTCGGCCGTGCCGCAAGTGCTGCGCCTGACGCGAACAGGTATGATCGAGGTGCTGGGATCGGACTACATCCGCACCGCACGGGCGAAAGGCTTCCGGCCGCGCCAGATCCTGTTTCGCCATGCGCTGCGCAACGCGCTTTTGCCCATCGTCAGCGTGATCACCATCCAGATCGGTTACAAGCTGGGTGGTTCGGTCATCACCGAAAGCGTCTTTGCGCTCAACGGTCTGGGACGACTGGCTTATGAGTCGATCCTTGGGGCCGACATCCCGACTGTGCAAATGCTCGTCTTTTTCTTCGCCCTCGTCTTCATCATCCTATCGATCCTAGGCGACATACTGAACGCGTGGCTTGATCCGCGCATGCGCGTGGAGTGAAGCCAATGCAGACGACCGCCAACGCAGTGGCCGCCATGGCCGACGACATCATCGACCTGACGCCGAAAGAGCGGATGATCCGCAAGGCTAAATCCCATCTCGGGTTTCAGTTCGGGGCCTTCATCGTCATCTCCTTCGCGCTGATCGCGATTTTCGCACCGCTCTTTGCGCCGCATGACCCCTATGTTCAGGATCTCGCCAAGCGGCTTTTGCCGCCGGTCTGGGCCGAGGGCGGTTCATGGGGCCACATTCTGGGCACGGACCATCTGGGCCGAGACTATCTGAGCCGACTGATTTATGGCGCGCGGGTGTCCATGGGTGTGGGCTTTGGCGCGGCAACATTGGGATGCATCATTGGTGTCACCATCGGCCTTGTCGCGGGCTACTTGGGCGGGCGCGTCGATCAGGCGGCCTCGTTCCTGTTGACCTGCCAACTGGCGCTGCCGTCACTGCTGCTCGCTATGGCTCTGGTGTTTTTCGTGGGCTCTTCGGTTACGACTCTGATCGTGGTTCTGGGCGTGTTGCATTGGCAATACTACATGGTTGTCACACGCACATTGACCCGGCAGATCCGCTCGCTCGAATATGTATCAGCCGCGCGGTCCATTGGCTCCAATGACCGGCAGGTGCTGTTCTATGAAATCCTGCCGAACCTGTTCAACCAGATCATCGTCGTGTTTTCGCTTGAGATGGCCGTAGTCATCATCCATGAGGCCTCGCTGTCCTTCCTTGGCGTGGGCGTCCAACCCCCGACCGCGTCCTGGGGCCTGATGATCGCCGAGGCCAAGACCATGATGTATTTCAAACCCTACCTTGTCGTGATCCCTGGCGCTGCGCTCTTCTTGTTGGTCCTCGCCGTGAACCTGCTGGGCGACGGCATTCGCGACATTACCGCCCCTGAAAGCCGGAACTGAGGAGACAGACCATGACAGCCCTGCTGGAAGTTAAGGACATGTCGGTCACGCTCAAGCTGGCCGAAGGCGAAATGACCGCGGTTCAGGACGTGTCCTTTACGGTGGATCGAGGCGAAACACTGGGGATCGTTGGCGAAAGTGGATCAGGAAAGTCGGTCTCGTCTATGGCGATCATGGGGCTCTTGCCACGAGGCACTCGAACAAACGCCACCACGCTGCGTTTGGGCGATGTCGACCTGCTAAGCGCGTCCGAAGACGAGATGGCGCGACTGCGGGGCAACAAGATCGCGATGATCTTTCAAGAGCCGATGACTTCACTGAACCCAGTCTACACGATCGGGCGGCAAATGACCGAACTGATGCAACTCCACAAGGGGGTGTCAGGGGCGCAAGCCCGCGCCCGGGCCGTGGACCTTCTGGAGAAGGTAGGGATCACTGCCGCGGAGAGCCGATTGTCGCAATATCCGCACCAATTGTCGGGCGGGCTGCGCCAGCGTGTGATGATCGCGATGATGTTGATGAACGACCCCGAGTTGATCATCGCGGATGAGCCAACAACGGCGCTGGATGTCACTATTCAGGCGCAAATCTTGAACTTGCTCAAAGACCTGCAAAAAGAACTTAACATCGCGCTGATCATTATCAGCCATGACATGGGCGTTGTGGCGCGTGTGTCTGACAAGATCGCGGTGATGTACGCGGGACAGGTGATTGAAACCGGGCCAGTGTCGGATGTACTGCGCGCGCCGGTGCATCCCTATACCCAAGGCCTGCTCGAAAGCATCCCCGTACCCGGCCAGATCGAACCGGGCGGCGCGCTGGGATCGATCCCCGGTTTGGTGCCCTCGCTCAAGACACGGTTCAAAGGCTGCCGTTTTGCCAATCGCTGCCTGCGCGTGCACGACGCTTGTCATCAGGGGCCGGTTGTTCTGCAGGATGCAGGCAGCGGGCAAGCGTATCGCTGCGTTCTGACGTCCGCGCAGTTGCGCGACGGTACCTCCAGCATTGCGGCCCGCGAGGCTGGCGATGGAAGCTATGGCAAGGGCATCAATATGGACGCGCCGCCGGTGTTGCAGGCTGTAGAGGCTGGCTGCACCTTCCACGTCAAGCAAGGGATGTTTTCTGCCGCCAGACCGCTGCGTGCGGTGGACGAAATCTCGCTCGATATACGCAAGGGCGAAGTCGTCGCCGTAGTCGGGGAATCCGGCTGCGGCAAGTCCACGCTGGCGCGGATGCTGCTGGGACTGCAAGAACCCACGGCAGGCAAGATCATGCTAGGTGGGCAGGACATCGCGGGGCTGTCTGACATGGAACGCTCCCGCAAGCTTCAATCGATCTTTCAGGATCCCTATTCCTCGCTGAACCCGCGCCGCACCATTGGGGAAATCATCCGCCGCCCCTTGCATCTGCATGGTGTCGGCAGCCTGGCGGAACAACGCGCCAGGGTCGACACGATTATGGAACGCGTAGGGCTGCCGCGCAGCTTCTATCACAACTATCCCAACCAGCTTTCAGGCGGTCAGCGCCAGCGCGTGGCGATTGCTCGTGCCCTGATCCTCAATCCTGAAATCGTGGTGTGTGACGAACCCACCTCTGCGCTGGATGTGTCGGTTCAGGCGCAAATCCTGAACTTGCTTCTGGAATTGCGCGCTGAGATGGGCCTGACCTATCTGCTTATCACTCATGACATGGCGGTGGTCGAACATATCGCGACTCGCGTCGTGGTGATGTATTTGGGCCGTGTCGTTGAAGTGGCGGACACGCATACGCTGTTCTCCAACCCACGCCACCCCTACACGAAAGCACTGCTGAAATCCGTGCTGACCCCTGAGCCAGGTGCTGGCGTGCCAAGCGTCGATCTGGGCACAGCCTATCCCAACCCGATCAACCCGCCCTCAGGCTGCACCTTCCACCCGCGCTGTGAATTTGCCTCAGACATCTGCAAGGCAAAAGCGCCCGTGTTGGAAAGCCTCTCAACGACACATCAGAGCGCATGTCACATGCTTGAAAGGGAAATGACATGAGACCGCTATCTGCACCTGTGATCGAGACAAGGGTTGATCCGGTCAAACTGACGGCGGACCTTGTGCAGTGTCAAACGGTGACGCCTGCTGAAGGTGGCGCGTTGCAATTGCTGGATAGATTACTCAGCGCGCATGGCTTTGAGTGCCACCGTGTTGACCGGAAGGGCATTCCCAACCTCGTGGCGATTTGGGGAGATGGCCGCAATGGGCAGACCTTTGGCTATAGCGGGCATACCGATGTGGTTCCGATCGGGGACCGCGATGATTGGTCTTGTGATCCATTTGGTGCCGAAATTCGCGATGGCATGCTCTACGGGCGCGGTGCAACTGATATGAAATCAAGCGTCGCCGCCTTTTGCGGGGCTGCCATCGAGTTTGTAGCCAACACACCTCCCGACGGACGGTTGATTTTGGCGATCACCGGAGCCGAGGAAACTGGCTCGCCCGATGGCACCCGGGCGATTGTGGACTGGATGGAAGCCAGGGGCCTACAGGCCGACCACTTCCTTGTGGGGGAGCCCACGAGCGTCAAGACAATTGGCGACGCCATCAAGATTGGCCGGCGCGGCGCAGTGACCGTCTACCTGACTGTGACCGGTGTGCAGGGCCATACAGGCTATCCGGAAAAAGCGGTGAACCCTTTGCCCGCTTTGGTCGATCTTTTGCATGTCTTCGAGGGCAGCACCCTGGATGAAGGAAGTCAGAACTTTGCTCCGTCCACACTGGCCATCACCACCGTCGATACGGGTAACCCTGCGCGCAACATCATTCCCGGGGCTTGCAAGGCGACGGTTAATATCCGTTTCAATGACAACTGGACGTCGGACATGATCCTCGATTGGGTGGCGGAGCGCGTTGCACGGGTTGCCGATGAGCACGGCGTTACGATCACGAGTGACCACCATGTGTCGGGCGAGTGTTTCTTTTCTCCGCCGGGTAAATTTTCCGAAATGGTCCAGAGGGCGGTGCAGGCAGAAACTGGTCGCGCCGCACAACTGACAACCACGGGGGGCATCTCGGACGCGCGTCACCTTGTATCCCATTGCCCGGTCGTGGAAGCTGGTTTGACCGGAGAGACTATGCATATGGTCGATGAGCGTGTGTCGGTCGCGGAAATCAACACACTCAAGTCGATTTATACCCGCATCCTGCATGAATACTTCAACGGAGGCGCATCATGACCACATTGGCCCTGACCGGAGACAGTATTCTGCAACGCCGTCTCCTCAGCACCACAGATGCAGAAATCAAACCCCTGTTCGATCTGATCCGGGGTTGTGACGCGGCGTTCACCAACCTTGAAGTCTTGCCCAATGACTTTCACGGCGATCCAGCCTTTGACAGCGGCGGCTCACATTTCGGCGCGCCGTCCTGGGTGCTGGATGAGTTGACCGAGGCTGGCTTTGGTATGTTCTCAACGGCCACCAACCATACGCTCGACTATTCCATTTCCGGTCTAGAATACGCGCTTGATCAGCTCGACGGGCGCGGGCTCTGCCATGCTGGTGCTGGCAGGCATCTCGAAGAGGCCCGCCGCACCGCCTATTTTACCACCCCCAAAGCGACAATTGGCATGGTGGCCTGCGGGTCAACCTTCACAAAAGGACAAGAAGCAGCGCGCCAGACCCATGCGATGCAGGGCCGTCCCGGCCTCAATCCGCTTTGGCCCGATAGCACATATGAAGTGACACCTGATCAAATGGCCGTAGTTCAGCAGATGGCCGAGGGCCTGGGGCTGGAAAAATTTCGCCAGTTTCGCATTGGCACAGGCTTTGCCTTCGAAGCGCCTGACGGGATATTCCCGTTCAACGGTATGAACTTTCGAGTTGGTGAGCGCACTCGACACGTCCGCCATCCCAATCCGAAAGACCTTGCTGCGATCATCCGTTGGGTAGAAGAAACGAAACTGGCATCTGACATCGCCATGGTCAGCATTCACGCTCATGAACACGCCAATGAAAAAGATGAGCCTGCCGATTTCATCGTCGAGTTTGCCCATGCCGTAATTGACGCTGGTGCAGATATTGTCGTCGGACACGGCCCACATCTTTTGCGCGGGATGGAACTCTACAAGGGCAAGCCTATCTTTTATAGCCTCGGCAATTTCATCGGACAGAACGAAATGGTTCGCCAGCTTCCAGGCGAGTCATATGATCGTTTTCGCGCCGATGACCAGCTGACGCCGACCAAACTTTACAAGCAGCGCACGAAGGATGATCAAAAGGGCTTCCCGTCGGACGTTCGCTATTGGCAAACAGTTGTGCCGATCTGCCGCTTCGAGGGCGATACTCTTGAAGAGATCACGATCCACCCGGTTTCGCTGGGACTGGGTGAAAAGCGCCATCGTCGGGGGCGACCGCGGCTTGCAAGCGGACAAGAGGCCGACAAAATTCTGAAAGCCTACGCGATGCTCTCTGAGAGGTATCAGACGCGCATGACCATCCAAGAAGACGTTGCCAAAGCTTTGATCTGACAAGGATATGCGTTGATTTCGGCTCCGCCAGCTCAGCTGGCTTAGTAACCTGCGCTGCACCGCAGCGGTGTAGACACCGTTTGAGCAACGAATGCTGTATAAGCAAAGCGTCGAGACCCAATGACCGATGTGTCCGCACTGTTATGGTTTATGCTTGGCGCAGCGAACGACCGCCGTGCGCCCACTGCAACAGTCACCCGCGGTTCCAAGGATTCGCCTTCGGAAGTCCTACCACAATCTCAATGTCTCGCAGCATTCCCCCAACTTGGAGCCCGTCTCGCACCCAGCGCAGCGCCATTCGCCATGCTAAATAGTCGCGCCGTGCAGCTTCTATCTGCTGCGGATAGGGCGAGAACGTCACGGGGCAGGCCCTGACCTCAACCGTCCGCCACTTCCCCCGCGACAGCACTCTCTCGGCGCCAACCACCACGGTCGTCGCATGATCCCCATGCCGATTGCGCTTCATCTCCAAGGGGACACAGCGCGGCACCGCCCCTGGCATCCAGTCCGGCGTTAGCCCAGCGCGTGCGAGCTCTGCAACACGAATGGCCATACGCTTGCCGCCTAAGCTATCTGGCATTCCGGAAACAGTCGCAGCAATGACCTCGGCATCCTCGTGAGTGTAGTCGCCGAGCTTGTAGCGTCCACCGTCAATTTTGCAGCCCAGCGCCGCCCGCTGCATGAGCACGTATTCGAGGCCGAACCCATAGCCATGCTCACGCTCTGGATCAGGCGGTTCGGGCAGCTCCAGCTGTGCGCATTCGGTACGGAAGGCCCATTCCAGCGCCTGCTGCACGGTCATCACGCGCTTTGGGCGTCCGTGACGTGATTGAGGGCCGCCGTTGCGAGGTGAGGGTAAGGTGCGCCGGTGCAATTTGCGATCAAACTGGCTCATAGCACCCCTCTCACCTGAAGCTGTTTTTCGGTAACCAGCCCACGTTCGAGCATGGCTTGGCACATGGTTTTGCTGATCATGCTGGGTGGGAGGTAGCCGTCGCTCTTAACCCGTTCAGCATAGAAGCTTGCGAGCTCATCGATGCTGGGCGCAAGCCCTGAAGCTGCCTTTACCCGCTGCGCTTTGCCTTTCTGGCCTTTTGTGACATCCGAAGCCGCTTTGAGCTGCGCCTTGCGCTGGCAAGTGCGCTGCATGAGGCGGTCCAGCGCCTTGGGGCCATCCGGCGGCTCAGGGTGGTCGTGCCGGGAGTTTTCAGCAGTTTCGAGGATTTCCGCCTCGGTCAGCCCGAGGTCAGTCTGCCAGCGCCGAACATGCTCTCGAGGTGGCCAGCCTTGCCACCAGCCGGGGAGAGAGCCGTCGAGGTCAAAGCCCAGCGCTGCCAACAGCGATCCGAAAAACTCTTCATCGACGATTTCGCGCGCTTGCGCGTCCTCCTCCTCCTTTACTGGTTTACTTACTGGTTCTCTTACAAGGTTACTG
This sequence comes from Thalassobacter sp., assembly GCF_982993085.1. Classification (NCBI taxonomy): domain Bacteria; kingdom Pseudomonadati; phylum Pseudomonadota; class Alphaproteobacteria; order Rhodobacterales; family Roseobacteraceae; genus Thalassobacter; species Thalassobacter sp. The sequence goes on from NZ_CEZFMW010000068.1 coordinate 13,346, forward strand.
TCCGGATTTCGGACACGGGAATCGGCATTTTCCGGACACGGGTCGGGGTCAAAATCGGACACGGCTCCGTGTGTGGATTTCGGACACAGGTGCGGGTTATCCACAGAGTTATCCTCAGAAATGGCTGTGATTTCCGAATCCTCAGCTTCGCCTGTGTAGGTCGCATCGAAGCCGTGTCCGGTTTTCGGACCCGGGACCGCGCGATCTTGGGTAAAGCCCGCCTCGAAGGCCAAGATGTAGCGGGTCGGCATCTGTCGCTTGGTGCCTGGATTCAGCCGCTGTACGCGGCGGATCAGCCCAGCACTCTCGAGCAGCGTCAGGTGGTCATTCAGCGTTGATCGGCTGATCTCGCAATCATGGGCGAGCTGCTCCTGGGATGGAAAACAGCCGAAGTCCGGGTTGAACCGGTCGCAGAGATGCCAAAGCACGATTTTGGTGGTGGGCTTGAGCCCGCGCTGTTGGATCGCCCAGTTTGTGGCAGCATGGCTCATGGTGCGACCCTCCCAGATGGAGAGGCGATGCGCGTCGTAAATCCATGATCCGCCAAGGCGCTTAGAGCGTCATCAAGCGATCGTACCAGCGCCCAGCCGAACCCCTGGGCCAGCACGGTGTCCCTGAACGCCTCCTGCGCTGGGCTCAGCCGCCCCTTGAGGGATTTCAGCTCGAGGAACAGCACGCGGCCACCGCAGAGGACGATCAGGTCGGCAAAGCCGGTATGGACGCCCATGCCTACCAAGATCGCCTGGCGCTTAGCCCCGCGCGGGCCTGCCTCTGTCACCTCGTTGGCGCTGTGATGAATGATCGAGCCCTTGGGGAGGGCAAAGCGCAGCGCGGTTACGACAGCGCGCTGCAGATCTGCCTCGGGTGTTCCGCGTCGCTTCATGAGCGGCCCTCCCGATCTGGCGCAGGCAGCCGCCCTGGTGTTTTGGCATCGAGTACGACAAGAAGGATGCGGGCATCCTCGCGCTCTTCGGGGGTTACACCATGCTGGACCAACACATTACAGGCGAGGCGAACGAGATAGTCGGAATGGTGAACCATATCGGCGACCACCATGCGCGCTTCGCGCCGGCGCTCCTCAATCCACTCCTGTCGGACACGGTCCCGGGCGCTGGGCTTGCGAAAGGGAAGGGGGAGGCTCATCGGCGTGACCCCGCACGACGCGGTGCAGGGGCTTCCTGCAGCATCAGCCATTCCTGCACGGCATCTCGGCGATAATAGATCTTGCGACCGGCACGCACGCAGGGCGGGCCGAAGCGGATCTTCTCCCAGCGGTGCAGGGTTTCAACGGTGACCCCGAGCTCAAGGGCGAGGTCGAGGCGGCTGATCCAACCGCTCATCAGGCGCTGAGGGCTACTGGATCGCGGGGCAGTTCCAATGTCTGGCATCTGGGTTCTCCTGAGTTTGGCCCGACGCGGGCAGGGTTCAGGGCTTCAGAAGCGCAGACGGAAAAGGGTGGCGGGAAGGCGGAGACCGGCGGTGATGCGCCAAATGGCTGCCGGTTATTGATATCATTGAGGTTTTACGGTTTTGGCGCCGGTCGAGTTTGCGGCACAGGACGGCGCAGAACCTTCGCGAATTGACCGATGGAGAGTCGCAGCGACTCAAAACTGGCCAATTTACAAGTTTTCGCAGTGTTTCAGCGGGTTTGACGGGCGCTCAAAGATATTCGCCCAACCGGCAAGGGGTCCGGCCCCTTGCCGGTCATTGATTTTAAACGGAATTTACAAAATCTGGCCTTGTTCCGGGAGCGAGAAGCCCTCTGGCGCGCGCTTTAGGCCGCGAAACATACTCCGCTGGCGGGCAGATTCGCCCAGCGCGATGAACGCCGTCCGGTATTTTCTGCCATGTTTTCAATGACCGGCAGGGTTTTGGCGCATCACCGCCGGTCACCGCCTATATGCCGCCCAGAACCTCATGCTTCGCTTGATAAGCTTGCGCATCTACGCCTGTGTCATGCGCACCAAGGAGGTATGAACATGGTCAACCGGTTGCGATTAAATGATAAAACGGTGCGCGAGCAGATCCCGGAAGAGGATCGGGCGTATCAAGTTTTCGATACCGAGATACGGGGGCTGTCCATTCGTGTGATGCCCTCGGGCGAGCGGTCCTTCGTGATGGATTACCGCTTTGCCGGACGGCAGCGCCGCATGGCGATCGGGCGTTGGCCTGAGTGGAGCGTCACTGCGGCCCGGGAGCGGGCCCGTGAACTGCGCCGCCTGATTGACGAGGGCACAGATCCGATGGAGGAGCGCGATACGCTACGGGAGGCGCCTCGCTTCAACGACATGATCGAGCGGTATTTGATCGAGCATGCCTCAACGCTGACGCCTTTGAGCGCGGCCGATCATAAATCCTTCCTGACCAAGCTCGTCGCACCGCATTGGGGCAACAAGCTGGTGACCGAGATCACTCCACATGATGTGACAAAGCTTTTGAACCTGATTGCAGAGGGCAGGGCGCGGCCATCGAAGGCGAAGCCCAACAATCGTGCGCGCAAGCTGCAGGGGCGCAAGCCCACGCCCGTCCGCGCCAACCGCGTCGGCGAAGTGCTGCGCAAAATGTTCAACCTTGCCATCCAGTGGGGCTGGCGCACGGACAATCCGGCCGCTGGCTTCAAGAAACGTGTCGAGACAGCGCGCGAACGGTTCCTCTCCCATGAAGAAATCGGCCGATTGGCCGAAGTGCTGGATGCGGCCGAGGATCAACGCGCCGCCGGCATTATACGCATCTGCATGCTGACTGGGGCGCGGGTGGGCGAGGTGCGCCAGGCGCAGTTCGAGCAATTCAATCTGGAGCTGGGGATTTGGTCGAAGCCCGCGGCGACCACCAAGCAGCGCAAGATCCACCGGGTGCCGATCTCGGCGGATGTCGCGGCGATCGTGCGCCAGCGGGCGCTTGTGGTACCCAAGGGCAACCCGTGGCTTTTCCCGGGCGATGTGCCGGGACAGCCCGTCAAGGAAATCCGCCGGTTTTGGGTGAAGGTGCAGCGCGAGGCAGACCTACCGGATGTACGCATTCATGATCTGCGCCATACATTCGCCTCGCTCTTGGTCAGCGGGGGCGCATCTTTGGAAATGATCGGGAAGTTGCTGGGTCACAGTCAAATGCAGACGACCCTGCGCTATGCGCATTTGATGGACTCGCCCCTGCGCGCGGGTGTCGACGCGGTGGCCGGCATGTTCCGGCCACGGCCGAAGATTGTGCATGATGCGGATGCCGAGCAAGCCGCCAAGCGGGCCTGAAATCGGAGCCGCTTACTTCTCGCCGCGGAGCGCGCGCCAGAAGGGCCGCAGGCGCCGCCGAATGGTGCTCTCGTCGGGGATTTCTCCGTTCTCGGCCGCATCAGCGAACCAGTCTTGAAGATCGCCGATCAGTTCTGCCTGGGTTTCGGGGATGCCATGTTCGTGGACGCGCTTCAGAAGCGCCACATACATGCCCTCCCAGTCATAGGGCGAGAGCGCGCCCGTGCCGCCGCCGATGCGGCGCAGCAGGTCATATTCGTCTTCGAACCTCAGCACGTCCTGACCGGTGATCAAAAGGTCCGCAATGGATACTTCGACCCCATCCGCGGGTTCGGTCACATAGCACCACTCGTCGGAATGCTCGGGCTTGATCCGCTGTAGCTTGATGACCGTGGGGCCGGTGCCCGCGCGGCGAAAGAGGGGCAGCATATCCATCGGCGAGATCGTAATCTTACCTGAGACCTTCTCGTCGCCGAAGATTGCGAGAGAAATCCCTGTCACGATGTCCAGCTTGCCCTCGGTGGCCCAGCCGCCAATGTCGGCAATGGTGCAGCCCCATCGGGACGCGGTTTCATGCAGGGTGAAGAATGCTCTTTGAGGTAATGCCATGCGGGCTCCAGTTCTGATGTCGAGGTAAGACAGCGGACGGCCTCGCGCGTGGCAGAAGCCGCCCAATCGGCAGCGAGGCAGAAACTCCAGGGTGCAGGCCGCATGAAGCTAAACCCCCGCACTCACGCTCATGCGGCGACTGCCAAATTCTCCAATCGATCGGCATCCTTAGGACGAATCGTCCTCTCTTGGGTTATAACCCAGGCACTACGTCAAGAACTGTCGGGGATAGGCGCCATGTCGTTCCAAAAGGCACAAGACCTGTTGAAGCTCGCTGGCATGTCTGCCAGCCGGCACGGTGGCATCACGGTAAAGGAGGTCGCCGAAGCGTTCAGCGTGAACGAGCGGACCGCCCAGCGGATGATTGCTGCCTTGAAAGATGTCTTCCCAAGTATCTCCCACCAGACGGACAACGAGCGGCGGCGACGGTGGAAGCTGCGCGACACCAGCATGCTCGGTATGCAAGGGCTCTACCGCCGCGAACTCGTCGCGCTCGAGGCCAGCATCACGCGGGCTGAGCGGGAGGGTGCGGATATGGAGGTGGATGCGCTTCGGTCCCTGCGGGACCGCTTGGTGGCAACCTTGCCGTCAACGCAGGCCCGAAGCATGGAGGTGGATGCGGAGGCGATCCTCGAGGCCAAAGGCTATGCCTGCCGCCCAGGCCCAAAGGTCAAAACCTCTCCGGCTGTGCTTAACGTCGTTTCGGCCGCCCTCAGAGGGCCGTTCCGGCTCATCATCCGATACCAGGGTGCGCAGGATGCCAAGCCGCGCAAGCGCGTGATCGAGCCCTATGGGATCCTGCTCGGCACGCGGCATTACTTGATTGCGCGTGATACGGCCAAGGATCACAATCTCCGCCGCTTTCGCATGGATCGCATCGAAAAAGCCGAGATCACCAACGACTGGTTCGAAAAGGACAGGGAGTTCGATCTTGAGGCTTACGCGGCGCGGTCATTCGGCTCGTTTCACTCAGACGACGAGTTCAACCGGGTCGTGTGGCGGTTCAGCCCGGCCGCCGCGCCGACGGCCCGGGAGTTTGAGTTTCACCCCAAGCAGGAAATGACCGAGCTGGAGGATGGCGGGCTACTGGTCAGCTTTGAGGCTAGCGGGCTGGTTGAGATGGCCTGGCATCTCGCGAAATGGGGTGCAGAGGTCGAGGTGGTTGAGCCGCTAGCGTTGCGTGAGATGGTGGCAGGATACCGAAATGTGCCGATCCAAGTGTTGCCGTGAACTGCAGGACGAGTGCGAGCGCCGCGCTTGCGCCGCTTCGGCGGGAATTGGAAGTTCTCGAAAAATTGCTAAAGTAACAGTGAAAGAGTGCTTTTATCAATCAACTGCCTTGCGAATGGTCGATGCGACTTTGAGAATGGAGTTGATTTTATAACCCCATCCCAACCAATTGAAAAACACTAGAAAGGATTGATGATTTGGACATCAGGACATTC
>NZ_CEZFMW010000069.1:0-18350 GCF_982993085.1 Thalassobacter sp.
GCCTTAACGTCGAAATAGCGTTTGCCGTCAAAGCGGTTGATCTCTGCCAAGCGCGGAACGGGCTGGCGTGTGATGAAATTGGCCAAGGGAACAAGCCCGCCAGAGGTGCGGACCTTGAGACTATCGAGCGTCGAGAGAACACGGTCTTTTTCGGGCAAGCGGACGCGGATCTCGATTTCCTCATCGGAGGAGGGGACCCGCATCGTATCCAGCAGCAGCCCGCGTGTGACCAGTTGTACCATCGCGCCCACCGTCGCCACGTCCGCGCCGAAACGGCCCGCCTTTTCGACGTCGACGGTAATCTCCCAGTCGATGCCGGGCAGGGGCAGGCTGTCTTCGATATCGATGACACCGGGGGTCGCGTTAAACTGGGCCAACGCGCTTTGGGTGGCCGTTTGAAGGGCGATGGGGTCATCGCCTGACAGCCGCAGGTGAATGGGCTTGCCGCTGGCAGGGCCGCGATCCTGTGATATTAAATCTGCCTTGATGCCCGGGATTGCTCGGACACGGGCCAGCAAATCCTCGGCGATCGTGTCGCCGTCAAACGCAGGGTCCACGATGGTTTTGTTGACCGTGTAGCCAATCAGCGGCAGGTCGAACCACGGGGCCGAGACGGTGGGGCGATCTTCCCACGGGATCATCTCAATGGAGATTTGGCCGATGGTATCACGGGGCGGAGCGGAGCCGCCGGTGTTCTGGTTCAGCCCCCCGTCGCCGGCGAAGGCAAAGGCCGATTGGATGCCTGAGGTCGCAAGAATTTCCGCCTCGGCGCGTTGCAGCAGCCGGTCTTTTTCATCGAGAGAGAGGTTTCCCCGCGCCCGCACGTAAACGATTGCGGCTTCGGTCTCGGACTCGACGAAAAACTCAACGCCGTTGTTGTTTTTTCCAAAGTAGCTGAAGGTTGAAACCACAAAAATGATCACAGCCATCACCGCAACGATTGGCATGACCGGGTTGCCGACGATGGCATGCATCAACGTGCCAAAGGGTGTCCGGCGATAGCCTTGCACCTTGCGCGCTTTGCGGGCGATTGTGACCGAACCAAGCGCCGTCGACATCAGCATCGCTGACGCCACGAACAACAGCGCGCCGGGCAGGGTGGCCAGAACTGCTGTTGTCTGGGGCGAAATTCCAAGGATGTAGCCGGGGTTGATGGTTTGCAGCGCAAAGGTGAACATCAGCCATCCGGCAAAGACGGTCAGGATCAGACGCGCCCAGTAGGGCAAGATGGCGCGCAGGACCGATGAGCCGCGGTCAAAAATGCGGCTAAGGCGCGCCGAGACCCCCCCGATCACGGGCAAATAGACCAAGGCCACCACAAGGCTGGCCGAGAGCACAAAGATCAACGTGACTGGCAGCATCCCCATGAATTCGCCAGGAACACCGGGCCAGAACAGCATCGGCAGGAACGCGCAAAGCGTCGTTGCAGTAGAAGAGACCACAGGCCAAAACATCCGTTTAGCCGCCTCGACAAAGGCCTGCATCGGGCCCTTGCCCTCTTGGATTTTCTTGTCGGCGTATTCCACCACCACGATTGCGCCGTCCACGAGCATACCAACCGCAAGGATCAGCCCGAACATCACGATGTTGGAAATCGCGATGCCCATGACCGCCAGAAGCGCAAAGCACAACAGGAACGAGGTCGGGATCGCAAAGCCCACCAGCAAAGCGGACCGCGTGCCCAGCGAGGCTAGAACTACGATCATCACCAATGCGATGGCCGTTAGGACGGAACCTTCGAGCTGTGAGATCATCGAACGCACCGTGCGCGACTGATCCAACGTGGCCGAGACGCTGACAGCGCGTTGTAATTCGGTGGGCCATTGTGCGACTTCGGCGTCGACGACCGCGCGCACTTCGGCGGCGGTATCCATGATGTTGAACCCCTTGCGCTTGATCACCTGCAGCGCAACCGTGGGCGCGCCGTTGTAGCGTGCGGTGCTGATGGGGTCTTCAAACGTGAGGTTAATTTGCGCCAGATCACCCAGCGTCACAACACGGTCACCATTGGTTTTGACCGGTAGGTTATAGACGTCTTCGGGGGCATCGAATGACGAAGGGATTTTGACCGGGAACGCGCCCTGATCGGTTTCTACCGCACCTGCGGGAACCAATAGGTTGTTGTTAGTCACAACGTTGATCAACTCACCGGCGGTGACGTTATAGGCCTCTAGGGCGAGGGGGTCGATAATGACCTCCAGCATTTCGTCGCGGTGCCCGGCAAGCCCCACCTCAAGAACCGCGCCCATGCCTTCCAGCTCGGTCTGAAGGTCTTGGGCCAGTCGCAGTAGCGTACGCTCGGGCACGGGGCCCGACAGGCTGACGACAAGGATCGGGAACTCCGAAAAGTTGATCTCGGAAATCTCGTATTGCTCTCCGCCCTCGGGGAATTCCGCCTCGGCTTGATTCATTTTATCGCGCACATCAGCGATGGTCGCGCTTTTGTCCCAGCCGAACTCGAACTCCAGAAATACGCCCGCAAAGCTTTCGGATGCGGTCGCGGTCATGCTTTGCAGGCCATCCAGCTCCTTGAGCTTGGTTTCCATCGGCTTGATCAGCAGCTTTTCGCTGTCGGTGGCCGAAATGCCGGGGAAGGGAACTGAGACAAAAACGCCCGGAATGTCGATATCCGGCTCACCCTCTTTGGGCAGACCCACATAGGCCAATGTGCCTGCCATGATCGACAGGATCACAAAGGCTATGACCATGCGCGCCCGTTCGGCGGCCCAATCGACGATGCCTGTCATTGGCTAAGTTCCTCAAAGCTGGGCACCACGCGCACGCCATCGGTCACGTATTCTTGGCCAATCAGGATCACATCTGCGGTCTCTGGTAGGCCGCCAACCCACACGCCGTTGACTGTATCGCGAATGACGGTGACGGCGGCGAATTGGGCGCGGCTTTCGGCGTCAATGATGCGTACGCCCAAAACACCGCGATCATTCAGCGTCAGTGCCGAGGCGGGCAAAAGGTGCGCCCGCATTCCGCCCCCAGTGATCACGATTTCGGCGGTTTGGCCGTCGCGCAAAGTCCAGTCGGGGTTCGGCACGGTGACTTCCACCCTAAAGGTACGGGTGGTTTCATCGGCTGAGCGCGCCAAGAACGTGACTTTGCCGCGCAAATCTTCGCCCGAGGCAAGCTGCGCGCCGGCATTTGCACCAACCTCAATCAGGCCAAGTTGGGTTTCGGGGACAAAGCCCACCAGTTTGATCGGGTCCAACTGGATGACCGTGGCGCAAGGGTCGCCCGGCTGCAAAAGCGATCCCAACTCGGCGCTGTCACTTTCCAACAGGCCAGAAAACGGCGCGCTGATTTCTAGTTTGCCGAGGTCATCTTGTGCGCGGTCCACGGTGGCTTCGGCGGCGCGAATACCAGCGCCCGCACTTTCGAGGCCTGATTTCGCGGCGCTGAGGGTCGCTTTGGCGGAACTGAGGGCAGCTTCTGCGTTTGCCACACGGGTGGCCGATGCAAAGCCGCCCTCGGACAGTTGACTGGCCGCGATTTGGTTGATTTCGGCTTCGTGAACGCGGGCTTCGGCCTCCGCCACGCGGGCGGCGGCTTCGGGAACGCGGGCGCGGGCCTCCGCCAAACGCGCCTCGGCCTCTGCCAATGTCGCGCCACGAGTGCCGGGATCAAGGCGGCACAGCAATGTGCCTTGGTCCACCTGCGCGCCTTTGCGCAGGGGTTCAGACACAACGGTACCGCCGGTTTCAGCACGCACGATGACATCGCGTGCCGCTTCGGTTTGACCACGCAGCAGAACAGCGTTTTCGATGTTTTGGGCGACAGAGGCCCGTGCCATCACGGCAATGCCATTCGTTTCTGCGATGCTAGAATTCGTTTGGGCGACCGTTTGTTGTGGTTGCGGTTCAGGCGCCTCGGGTGCCCCATCCGCATCGGTGTCTCGCCCGGCGAAATCAAACAGCACGTCCCGTTGGAGGACTGCAAAGAACAATATGACGGTTACAAGGACGGCTGTAACCAGCGGAAAGAATTTCATTTTGGGCTCCAACGTAGGCGTTATGGCACGACCCATGGGCTCAGGGTGCAGGCAAGTCCGCACTTTCTGAACCGGTCAGTTCAGGTTTATGCACAGTTGCCGTTTTTTGCAAGGTGTCGCGACGGATGCCTTTCGCCTTGGCATCCTTATGCCGGCTGGGCTAAATGCGAAGTGAGGATCGGGCGGCCTGATGGGTCGTCACGTGGCGTTTGGGGAGCAGATCATGTCCAATACAGACAGTTTTATCGAAGAAGTCACCGAAGAGGTGCGCCGCGACAAGCTGTTTGCGCTGATGCGTAAATGGGGCTGGCTTGCGGCTTTGATCATTTTTGGTCTTGTTGGCGGTGCTGCCTACAACGAATGGAGCAAGGCGCGCGCCCAAGCACAGGCGCAGGCCTTTGGCGACGCGGTTCTGGCCGGATTGGCTGCGGATGCAAACCCAACTCTGTTGCAGGAATTGCCCACCGCCGACGCAAACCAAGAGTTGGTTAAGACACTGCTGTTGGCCAGTGCTGGGGCGGTGGACGGTGCTGACCGGGCCGAAACGGCGGCGGCGCTGCAAGCTTTGGCTGAAACAGACGGCCTGCCGCAGCTGTATCGCCAGTTGGCCCTGCTGAAGGCGCAGATGTCCGGCGGCACCGGTGACGGAGCCCGCGATACGCGCATTCTCGAAGAATTGGCCACACCGGGCACACCGTTCCGCCCGCTGGCGATCGAACAACAGGCTTTGCGCCAGCTAGAGGCGGGCAATGCCTCCGGCGCGATTACGTTATTGCAGCAACTGCTAGAAGAGCCCGGCGCGACAGACACCTTGCGCCGCCGTGCTTTGCAAGTGATTGTTGCGCTTGGGGGCAACCCAACGCCTGCATAATGCAGCATCGGGGGTAACACCCGGGACCAAACCGCCGCGAGACGGCAAAGACGACGAACCGAGGGCACAGGCATGAAACACGTAGCGATCCTAGGGGTGGCCTTGGTGCTGATGTCGGCATGCTCACAGCGTGCGACGATCCTGCCGGGCACACGCGAACCAGTGCGCGCGGATACGGCCGTCACGCTGAGCCAAGAGGCCCTTGCGCAGGCACAAGCGATTACGCTTCCGGCGGCTCAAACCATTGATGCTTGGCCTGTGCGGACCGGTTCTGCCGCTGGGGTGATGCCCCACGCGGCTCTATCAGCCACACCAGAGCGCGTTTGGTCTGTTGGCATCGGCAAAGGCAATGGCCGCCGGACGCTTTTGACGGTTGATCCTGTCGCTGCGGAGGGTCGGATTTTCGCGATGGACGCTGAGGGGGCGGTCACGGCCGTGTCGGAAGCGGGCGATGTGTTGTGGCGCGCCGATCTGACCCCCGCGTATGAGCGTGATGGTGATGCGTCCGGTGGTGGGCTTGGGCTGCACGATGGTGTGTTGTACGCGACGACGGGCTTTGGCAATTTCCACGCCTTGGACCCTGCGACAGGGGCAGAGCAGTGGATGCAACGCCTTGATGCGCCTTTGACGTCCCCCACGTTTGGCGGCGGGTTTGCCTATATCGTCAGCCGCGATAGCCGGGCTTGGGCGATTGACCTAAGCGATGGCCGCATCCGCTGGGAACTGCCCGGGGCACCGGTTGTTGCAACGCTTGCGGGTGCGCCTGCGCCGGCGTTGACGGATCGTTTGGTAATTTTTCCACTCGGCTCGGGTGAGTTGATTGCCGCCCTGCGTCAGTCCGGCATTCGCGTCTGGGGCAGCACTGTTGCGGGCAATCGCCGAGGCGTGGCCTATAGCAACCTGTCGGACATTGCGTCTGACCCTGTGATCGCGGGCCGCACGCTTTTTGCGGGCACGCCAGCGGGCCGCATGGTGTCAATGGATGCGTTCTCGGGCGCGCGCAACTGGACAGCTACTGAGGGCGCGCTGAGCCCGGCACTGCCCGTCGCGGGTTCGGTGTATTTCGTGACCGACCGCAACCAACTGGTTCGCCTGGACGCGGAGACAGGCGCACAGATTTGGGCCGCTGACCTGCCGTTCTTTGCGGCCAACCGCCTGAACCGACGTAAAACTGTCTATGCCCATTTTGGTCCGATCCTTGCGGGCGGCCAGATTTGGTTGGCGGCCACCGACGGTGTTTTGCGCGGATTTGACCCCGAAACTGGGGTTGAAACCCATGCCAGCGACATTCCCGGCGGCGGCGCGTCCCGCCCGATTGTAATGAATGATACGCTCTATGTGCTGGGTGGCCGCGGGACTTTGCACGCCTACCGTTGAGATCGCCGCAGGAGTGGGGTAAGGGCGGGGTCTTATTCCTTCTGTGAGTCCATCATGTCTCTGACCCTCGCCATTGTCGGCCGCCCCAATGTGGGCAAATCGACCCTTTTTAACCGCCTTGTGGGCAAACGTCTTGCGTTGGTCGATGACCAGCCGGGGGTGACCCGCGACCTGCGTGAAGGCGAGGCGCGGCTCGGTGATTTGCGTTTCACCGTGATCGACACGGCGGGCCTAGAAGAAGCGACAGACGACAGCCTTCAGGGGCGGATGCGCCGCTTGACGGAACGCGCGGTTGAGATGGCCGATGTTGCGCTATTCGTGATTGACGCCCGTGTGGGTGTGTCGCCCGCCGACGAAGTGTTTGCGGATATCCTGCGCCGCAAAGGTGGCACCGTTTTGCTGGCCGCCAACAAGGCTGAGGGTCGTGCGGCTGAGGCCGGTTTGCTGGAGGCATATGCGCTTGGCCTCGGGGAGCCGTTGGCCCTGTCTGCCGAGCACGGTGAGGGGATGGCCGAGTTGGCCGGTATGCTGCGCCCCCTGATTGAGGCTGCCGAGGAAGCCGCCGAAGTCGATGAAACCGAGACGGACGTTGAGATTGATTGGGATATCGAGGACGGCGAAGAGCTGCCTGATTTCGCGCCAACCGTAAAGAAACCGTTAAAAATCACGGTTGTAGGGCGCCCGAACGCGGGTAAATCAACACTGATTAACAAAATCATCGGTGAAGAGCGTTTGCTGACAGGCCCCGAGGCAGGGATCACGCGCGATTCTATCGCGCTGCCCTTCGATTGGGACGGTGTTCCGATGCGGATTTTCGACACCGCTGGTATGCGCAAGCGCGCCAAGGTTGTGGAAAAGCTCGAAAAACTATCGGTGTCTGATGGGCTGCGCGCAGTCAAGTTCGCTGAGGTGGTGGTTGTTCTGTTGGATGCAGAAATACCGTTTGAACAACAGGACTTGCGGATCGCCGATTTGGCCGAACGTGAGGGCCGCGCCGTTGTCGTGGCCGTCAACAAATGGGACATTGAGCCGAACAAACAAGAAAAGCTGCGTGATCTGAGAGAGCAATTTGAGCGTCTCTTGCCGCAGCTGCGGGGCGCACCGCTCGTGACCGTGTCGGCCAAGACGGGACGTGGTTTGGACCGGCTGCAACAAGCCATCATGAAGGCGCATTCGGTTTGGAACCGCCGTGTCAGCACATCACAATTGAACCGCTGGCTCACAGGCATGGTCGAGGCGCATCCGCCCCCCGCACCACAGGGAAAACGTATTAAACTCCGCTACATGACCCAAGCAAAGACCCGGCCACCGGGATTTGTGGTGATGTGCTCGCACCCTGATAAAATGCCGGCGAGTTACACCCGTTATCTTGTCAACGGTTTGCGGGAGGATTTTGATATGCCCGGCACGCCTGTGCGTTTGTTCCTGCGCTCGCAGTCGGACGCTAACCCCTTCAAAGGGAAGACAAGATCCACACCGTCGCGTCTGCGCAAGCACCTTGGAAAAGGCCGCGCTGACGAAAGATAGGCCTCTGTGGGGTCGGGCAGTTGAGTAACCTTGGTAAAGAAGAAAATTGCCTGACTTAGAGGTTCATTAAGCATGAGGGGCTAAGCCTGTCGCAGTGATTACCACCGCGGCTGAGGGAGCCCCTATGCGTGCCTTTCTACTTATTGGATGTGTATTGCTGCTGACCTGGCCTGAGCAGGCAGCGGCGTATTTGATCCAGCCGGACACTGGCGCAGGCTGGCAGGTGCCCGATCCTGGTGCGCGTACCGCGAAACGTGGCCGTGCCGAGATAATCCGCAAGGGACGGGGTACTGATTTCAAACCGGCCGTTCATCATTCGATAAAGCACTACAGAAAACTGACCACAGGCGATGATCGTTTAGATGTTGGCAAATGGGGGTTGGAAAAGGGTCTCGTCTTTTCGGACAGTGCCCGTACACAGGTATCCCTGATCGGTCAGATCCAACTATTACCGCCAATGCCCGGACCGTTTGCGGAGCCATCGCCGTGGAATTTTGGGGTGGTGCGGGTCATCGCGGCGGTGGTCGTGGGCGCATTGGGCTTAACCACGATTGGGCTGCTTGCCGCGCAGAAACCCTTTCGCCCTCGCCGCCGAAAACGCGGGCCATATACACGGCCCGCGCATAGTTCATACGCTAGGCGTTGGCTTCGCGGATCTTGTCCGCAGCCTCTTTGTTGAACGTCACGCCGTTTTCTTCCAGCATGCTGTCCAATTCACCCGACAGCGTCATCTCGGTGATGATGTCACATCCGCCCACAAACTCGCCTTTGACATAGAGTTGTGGGATCGTCGGCCAGTCAGAATAGTCCTTGATGCCTTGGCGGATGTCTTCGTCCGCAAGCACGTTCACATCGGTGTATTCAAGGCCCATAAAGTTGAGCACACCGGCCACACGGCTGGAAAAACCGCACTGAGGCATGGATTTTGTGCCCTTCATGAACAGCACAACGTCACTGTTTTTGACCAGTTCTTCGATCTTGGTGTTGGTGTCAGACATCAGTCGTTCCTCTCATTTGGTCCGCTTTGGGACGCATCCTTTGGCACAAAGGCCTTTGCATATTCCTGCGGGTCTTTTGGGACCCGGATTGTCGTCGAATGGCCACCACCGCCGCCACCCGAAGCGTAATTCACGTCGATCAAGGTATCGCCTTGGCCCGGATCAATCCCGCGCTGCGACTTGTGTTCCGTGCGCACAGCTTGCACGGCGCGGGCGGCCAGTAGGACCAGCACGAGCACGCTCATGCCTGCCAGAAGGCCGCCAAGCGTCATTCCGGTGCTTTTGTGGTTAACGCCAGCGCATGCAGCTCCCCGGAGGGGCCATCCATTTTGCCCTTTAGGGCGGCATACACAGCGCGCTGTTGTTGAACGCGATTTTTGCCCTTGAAGGAGGCATCGACGACCATGGCTGCCATATGCACGCCGTCGTCGCCCTGCACCTCAATCGTGGCATCGGGAAAACTCTCTCGCAGGAGGCTTTCGATTTCATGGGCTTGCATGGGCATGTGCGGTCTCCGGATGTTGCCTGCCCTAGATGTAGATGGGCAAGCGCGGCCCCGCAAGGGGATCGGGCGCGACTTCCGGGTCAAGTAAGACAGGTTATCGTGGAAAAACGGTATGCCCCAATCCGGATGGTGGATCGGACGACCTGCAATCTCTGATCGAGTAGGGCGCACCAAGGAGCGGCGCGCCCGATTGTGATGTGCTAGGCGAAAGTGGCCGCGAATGTGGTGCGATACACCTCAGCCAACTCGGCCAGTGGGACGCTGGTACCACCGAGCGTGACGTCGCTGCCTGCAAAGCGGCCTACGGTCGTGAGCGGTACACCTGTTTGAGCCGCGGCAACCATCAAGGCCTCCGCCTTGTCAAAGGAACATGCGATCAGATATCGGGCTTGGTCTTCGCCGAACAATGTTGGCGTATCGCTTGCATCCAAGGTCACGCCGACGCCGCTGGCTTCTGCCAATTCAAATGCTGCCATCGCAAGGCCACCATCCGACAAATCGGTACATGCATTGATGTTGGCTGCATTGTCGAGAATGAACTGACCATTGCGCGCCTCAGCCTCAAGGTCGACGTGGGGTGCATCGCCATCTTCGCGGTTAAACACCTCCGCCAAGAGAGCGGATTGCCCCAAATGGCCCGTGGTTTCACCGACCAAGATCGCCATATGTCCTTCGCGGACATCGCCAAGGATGGCGTCGTCGAGTGAGTTGAGCAGCCCCACGGCGCCGATGGTTGGCGTGGGCAAAATGCCCTGACCGTCAGTTTCATTGTAGAGCGACACGTTGCCCGAAACGATAGGCATGTCGAGCGCGGCGCAGGCTGCACCGATCCCTTTGATGGCACCTACGAATTGGCCCATGATCTCTGGCTTTTCGGGATTTCCGAAGTTCAGGTTATCGGTGCTGGCCAACGGCTTTGCACCCTTTGACACGAGGTTCCGATAGGCTTCGGCGACGGCTTGTTTGCCGCCTTCTTCGGGGTTGGCTTTGACGTAGCGCGGCGTCACGTCAGAGGTGAATGCCAGCGCCTTGTCGGTGCCATGCACCCGGATCACGCCTGCACCCGTGCCGGGAAGGCAGGCGCTGTCGGCCATGACCATCGTGTCATATTGCTCAAACACCCAGTTGCGGGCGCAGTAGTTTGGCGATGCCAAAAGCGCCTTTAGCCCATCAATTGGATCAATCCCCGGCACATCTTCAAGCGGCTCAGCAGCCGGCGTGGGCACCCAAGGACGGTCGTATTCAGGGGCCGAGGATGCCAGTTTTGATAGTGGTAGATCGGCCTTTGTTTCACCGTTGTGCATGATCAAAAAACGATCTTCGGCGATAGTTTCACCCACGATTGCAAAGTCGAGGTCCCATTTGTCGAACACCGCTTTCGCCTCGGCTTCAAGCTCAGGCTTGAGGACCATAAGCATCCGCTCTTGGCTCTCGGACAGCATCATTTCGTAGGCTGTCATCGCGTTTTCACGTACGGGTACGCGCTCGAGGTCGAGGCGGACGCCAAGCCCACCCTTATCGCCCATTTCTACGGCCGAGCAGGTCAGGCCCGCGGCACCCATATCTTGGATCGAGATCACGGCACCTGTGGCCATCAATTCCAGCGTGGCTTCCATCAGGCGTTTTTCGGTGAAGGGGTCGCCGACCTGAACCGTTGGGCGCTTTTCTTCGATCGTGTCGTCGAATTCAGCCGAAGCCATCGTTGCCCCGCCAACACCGTCACGACCGGTTTTCGCGCCCAGATATACGACAGGCATCCCAACGCCGGAGGCGGCCGAATAAAAAATCTTGTCCGCATCCGCGAGGCCCGCGGCAAAGGCGTTTACAAGGCAGTTGCCGTTGTAGGCCGCGTGGAACCGGACTTCGCCGCCTACGGTGGGGACGCCAAAGCAGTTGCCGTAGCCGCCGACACCTTCGACGACGCCGTGAACCAATTGGCGGGTTTTGTGGTGCGCCGGTTCCCCGAACGACAGGGCATTCATCGCAGCAATGGGGCGCGCGCCCATTGTGAACACATCACGTAGAATGCCGCCAACGCCGGTCGCGGCCCCCTGATAGGGTTCGATGTAAGAGGGGTGGTTGTGGCTTTCCATTTTAAAAACAACGGCCTGACCATCGCCGATATCAACGATGCCAGCGTTTTCGCCGGGGCCGCAAATCACTTGGGGGCCTTCGGTGGGCAGGGTGCGAAGCCATTTCTTGGACGACTTGTAGGAGCAATGCTCGTTCCACATCGCTGAGAAAATGCCCAGTTCGGTGAATGTCGGCGCACGGCCGATGATGTCCAGGATGCTGTCGTATTCGTCGGGCGTAAGGCCGTGGGCTGCGATCAGGTCTGGGGTGATGGCTGGCTCTTGCATGTCGGCTCCCGCGTCTGTGTGGCCGCCTTCTAAACCGCGCGTGGCCCGAGGGAAAGGGGCAAGCGCACCTAGCCCCTAAAGTGCGCGCAGAACAGGTTCCAAATCGCCATAGCCCGTAAATCGTCGCTCAAACCGAAGCCCAAGGCGATCGGCGCAGATTTGCGCCTTTTTTGTCAGCTCAGGATCGTCAGTTTGAGCCTGATACACAAGCGTTTCATAGTGCGCGAAATACATATCGCGCAGCTCGGGGTGCCGGTCGAGGCCGAGAGGTTTGGTCACAAAAGCGTCGAATTGGCGCACAAGAAAATCCGTCAGATAGAAGGCCGTGAACTCTTCGCGCGCGGCAAAGGCGGCATTGCCTTCGAAAAAGCTATAGCAATGGGGCCCCTCGATCATCTCGACCCCCAGTTCGGCGCAGGCTTTTTGCAGCATCCCGCCGGTGCCGCAATCCGCGTAGACGACCAAGATCTTTTCGTACCCGGCCCGATGCTTTTCTACGGCTATCCGCACGGCTTCGGGGATGCGGTCTGGCGTGTTGTGTAGGATCGCGGGCAGGCAATGCAGATCCATATGATCCCAACCGTTGGCATCGCGCAGGTCGATCAGTTCACGCGCCAGCGCACCGCACGCCAGCAGCAGAATACGGCCTGCGCCCTTAGCGGCCAGCCCGCGATCGGTCAGTGCATCATCGTCTAACGCCATTTGAGCGAACATCCCATTGAAGCGATTTGGTCCCGTGGCCCGGTGCCGGTTTTCGCGATTTGAAGCATGGCGTCGCGCAGTTCCGCACGTCGAGGCGCAGTTGCCCTATGGTCGCAATCGTCCAGCCGTCCGCGGTACTGCAATGCGCCGCTCGCATTGAAGCCAAAGAAATCGGGTGTGCAGACTGCCCCGAACGCGCGCGCAACGGATTGATCCGTATCCACGAGGTAAGGAAATTCGAAGCCATGGGTTTCGGCGAAAGCCGTCATCTTGTCCGGGGCGTCGGCAGGGTAGGTGGCATAATCATTCGACATGATCGCCGCGACACCCACGCCCTGAGCTTTAAGTGCGTTCAGGTCCGACGCGAGCCGGTCGGCGATGCGGATAACATAGGGGCAATGATTGCAGATGAACGCGACCAGTAGTCCGCCGGGGCCTATAAGGTCCCGGCTGTCATAAAGTGTGCCACTTGGATCGCTGAGCGAAAAGCGGGGGGCAGGCCAGCCAAAGTCGCAGACAGGTGTATCTGCCAGCGCCATTGCGCCTTAGCCTGCTGCCATTTGGTTGTGCTTGCGCGCGACCCATTCCTTGGCGGTTTCCACAGCAACGGCCGCATCGCGGCAGTATGCGTCGGCGCCGATGGCCTTGCCGAATTCCTCATTCAGAGGCGCCCCACCCACGAGAACAATATAATCATCACGGATTTGCTTTTCGACCATCGTGTCGATGACAACCTTCATGTAGGGCATCGTGGTGGTCAGCAGGGCAGACATGCCGAGGATATCAGGCTTTTCGGCTTCAAGAGCCTCAAGGTAGGTTTCAACAGCGTTGTTGATGCCGAGATCGACAACCTCAAAACCAGCGCCTTCCATCATCATGGAGACGAGGTTTTTGCCGATGTCGTGAATGTCGCCTTTGACGGTGCCGATGACCATCTTGCCAACGCGCGGCGCGCCAGTTTCGGCCAGCAGCGGCTTAAGGATGAACATCCCACCCTTCATCGCGTTTGCAGCCAACAAAACTTCGGGCACGAACAGAATACCGTCGCGGAAATCGTTTCCGACAACCGTCATGCCGCCGACCAACGCCTCGGTCAGAATGCGGTAAGGGGCCCATCCCCGTTCCAGCAGGATTTCAACGGCTTCCTCAATCTCTTCTTTCAGGCCGTCATACAGGTCGTCGTACATCTGTTGGACGAGTTCATTGTCATCCAGTTCACTCAGGATGATGTCATCTTCTTGTTCAGACATGGCGCGGTCTCCCCCTAGCGCGATTGGGTCGTGTTCGGTGTGCCGGAGTGTCGCAGAAACGACGCTCTCGTTTGCGACATTGCCCGTTCTCGCACCGACGCTTTCGGTCATTTTGGTATGTATTTTATGATTTTCGCTACGCCAGTCTAGGCGCGGCGGCGACGCTTTGTGATGCGCGGCTGGGGCGTTGTATCTGCGTTGGTGCCATCGCTGTCGGATGAAAAACCACCCAATGCGCGCGCGATCGCTTCCATATCTGGTGCGTCGCTTTTGGGCTGTGTTTCAAGTGCTTGGCGCATGGCGCGCAGGTGGTCGGGCATGGTTCCGCAGCACCCCCCGATGATGCGTGCACCGCTGTCACGTGCCATGGTTGCATAGGTGGCCATCACTTCGGGCGTGCCGTCGTAGTGGATATGGCCATCGTGGTATTTGGGGATGCCTGCATTGCCTTTCGCGATAATCGGGCGTGCCGTGCCTGTGGCGGTAAACCCTTGGACGGTGCGCAACAGGTCCGAAGCACCAACCCCACAATTCGCGCCAAATGCCACGGGTGGATGGCCCAACTTCTCGACCATTGCGGCCATTGCATTCGAAGTCATGCCCATCATCGTGCGCCCGGCGGTGTCAAAGCTCATGGTGCCGCACCACGGCATGTTCGCCAGTTTTGCGGCTTCCGCAGCGGCGGCATATTCTTCGGGGGCTGAGATCGTCTCAACCCACAGGACATCTGCGCCGCCTTCTTTCAGGCCCTCTGCCTGCTCATGAAACATCTCAACCGCGTCCGCGTGTGTGAGAGGGCCGAGGGGCGCCATGATTTCGCCCGTGGGCCCCATGGAACCCGCCACAATAACTGTTCGCCCCGAGGCGTCCGCGATTTCACGGCCAATTTCTGCGGCGATACGCGACAGTTCGCGCGCACGGTCCCCTGCATCATGCAATTTGAGCCGCGCCCGATTTCCACCGAACGAGTTGGTCAAAAAGATATCCGACCCAGCATCGACCGCACCGCGATATAGTGTGCGGATGTTGTCGGGGTGTGTTTCGTTCCACAATTCGGGCGAGTCGCCCGATTGCAGCCCCATGTTGAATAGGTTGGTGCCGGTCGCACCATCCGCCAAAAGCCAATCGCGTTCGGACAATAGGGTGGTGAAGGCATTGCGGTCAGTCATGGGGCGGTCTTTCTAAAAACGTCGACGTTGCGCGTGCCTGCCACGCAGCACATCATGCATCAAGCGCATATTGTGCATGATTATCATGAGGTGTGTTGTGGTTTAGCGCGCTGCTGGCATTTGGCGGGCTTGGGCCGCGGGCCGCAAAGCCTTACCGATCTCAAAACATCCAAGCAGCAAGCCGCCGGGACCTTTGACCATCAAGTACCGAGGCGTCCATACCGGCGCAAAGCTGTTTTTGAATTGCAGCAAGCCGCGCGCGCCGGGCGTCCGATTGTGCGCCCAGTTAAAAATGTGGGCCGCGATACCCTTTGCCGCAGGCGCATGAAACGGCACGCAATCAAGCGAAAGTTGGGGAACATTCTGATCCGCGGCATCGGCTATGGCAGCGCAAATCAGCGCGTGCATGGTGCCATCGGGACAGGTTTTTGTGTGTCGCACAAGGTCTAGCATCCAGCCCATTTCAGTCACATGAAAGCTGACGAAGGCGATCAAAGCCCCGTTGTGGTATGCGGTATAAACACGTTGTGCGCGCAGCAGTTCGGGGGTGAAGCGCCCCATAGATAGCCCGCGTTCCCCGCCATGATCTGCGGCCCAGCCGTGGGCGACAGTCGCCATGTCCTGCAGGGGCAAGGTTTGGGCGTGGGTGATGACAACATGCGCCTTTACGGCATGGCGCAGCTTGCGGCGAAGCTGACGGTGGCTTGGCCCCGAAAGATCAAACGAAGCTGGTGAAACAATCGCCTCAGCCCCAAGGGGCAGCTGCCACCATCCGGATGATCGCAGCTGGGATGCCAAAGCTTGGGGCGCTTTGTAAACAACCGCTGGCACGCCTGCATCGCGGGAAGCCACATCAAGTGCCGCATCCATCTGCGTGCGATTGGCCCCAAAGGGCGCGCCAATCGCGACCAGCGCTTGATTGCCGCGATGCACAAGCCAATGACCCGTGGTGTCTGCGTTAGAAATGGCTTCGCGGCCGGGTTCAAACAGCAAAGCAGAGAGGGGATCGGGCGCGTTGCGGATGGTTGCCCTATTCGGTGGAGTGCCCGTCGTGCTGAGCCCGTGGCTCAGCACGCGCGGTATATCAAGTTGGGCAAGCGCCTTGTCTGCGGGCCATAGAACATGACCCGCCGCGAGCATTGCGGGCAGGACATAATACGTTAAGCGAAAGCCGACGATGGCGGCCAAGACGGCGGGGGTGGCTTCGGGCGGGGTCATACTGAGCAAGGTCAGCTCAAACGCGCCGAACCCACCGGGTGTGCCGGACATTATCCCGCATCCAAGGGCCAACAAAAACGCGGGGATCAACAGGGCGAACGACAGATCGACGTCGGACGGCAACAAGACATAGAGCGCGCCCGCCGCTGCAATCGTGTCAATCGCGGCCCAAAGCACCAAAGCCAAAAGCGTTGGCAGTCCCGGTATGGCCACCTGGCGGCCAAATACTTGGAGCCGTGGGTAGAACAAAGATGTAGCACATAGAATCAACGCCAGCGGGACTATGATCCAGCCGATCCACGCCACATCACCCGCGAGCGTGGGCAAGGTCGCAAAGGCGATTAAAGTCGTTATCGCCCAGCCAAACAAAAAGCCCCCGGTGACAAGGCCGGTAATCGACATCGCCCGGCCTGGTTGCGCGTGTTCGGACCCGCCGGACCGCAACAATCGCCAGCGCACCAACGACCCGGTTACAATGCCAAGGCCCAACATTTGCGCCAATGCGGTGGCCGATGCGCCTGCCGCTAGGACGCGGCCGCGGGGCAGGCCCGTGCCCAACAGGCGGTGCGCGATGAGGTCATATTGGGCCACTGCGCGAAAGCTGATCACGGTTAGGGCCATTGAGGTCGCCCATGCCAGTGGGCTGATCTGCGCCAAGGCATCACGCACCTGCGTGAGGTCAAAATCGGCCAGCTTCTGCGTCAGCAGCAGTACCATTACGCCGCCAATGATCAGCGGCAGACTCTGTTTCAAGCTTAGCGAAAGGCGCGGTCGCGTATGGGTCCGGGCGGCCGGTGCCGCCTGTGTCGTTCGGGGATGTGCCATACAGTCTGTCTCCGCCCAAAGCCCGTCAACCGGTGCGTGGGATATCAAAAGCCCCGTCATCGGGAAGGGCGTGCGGGCATTCGCGCGTCTGGAGCCGCAAAGCGGCAACATCAGTGTGGCGCGAGGAAAGTCGTGGCGGATTCTCCGCCGACCGATCGCACAACCACTGCAATGGGTGAGTGTGAAACAGTGATTTGCCAAACCCACCGTCGAAAGTGGGCTGGCCAATGATCGGTTTCACTGTGCTAGCAGCAGGGGCCTACTAATTCGTTAATTTTCGCAGGCACCTGAGCCGTTTTTTAGGCGTCTTTCATGATTTGGGCTTTTGCCTCGGCCAGACACTCGGCCATTTTGGCGCGAATGGTTGCCTCATCGGCTTTGCCATCCAGATCACCCGCCACCTTGCGATAGACGTCTTCGTGGCCGGCTTCTTCAAAGTCGGACTTCACGACTTCCTGGGCATAGGTCTCGGCGGCGGCGCCTTCGAGGCCCATCAAACCTGCGGCCCACAGGCCCAGCAGCTTGTTGCGCCGTGCGTCCGCCTTGAACTGCATTTCAGCATCATGGGCGAACTTGTTTTCAAAGGCGTTTTCGCGATCATCAAACGTGGTCATGGTGAACTCCTGGCTCTATCCCCATATTTCTTATCTTAATATGGGCGTAACCCCCGGTACATTGCAAGCGCGCCGCATGCCGCAGGTGCGCCATAGATGCCGCGCACGCGGGCAAAGCCTTGCGGTAGCCAAGCGCATGGCGTAAGCGGTGCGCACATAATCCCGGAGGCCACCATGGCACGTCGCAAGCTCATCTACGAAGGCAAAGCCAAGATCCTGTACGAGGGTCCGGAGCCGGGAACGCTGGTTCAGTATTTCAAGGATGACGCCACCGCGTTCAACGCCGAGAAAAAGGCAGTGATCGAGGGCAAGGGGGTTTTGAACAACCGCCTGAGCGAATTTTTTATGACCGGGCTCATGCAGATTGGGGTGCCGACGCACTTCATCAAACGTCTCAACATGCGCGAGCAGCTGATCCGTCAGGTGGAAATCATCCCGCTTGAAGTCATCGTGCGCAACTTTGCGGCTGGCACAATCGCCAAGCGCCTTGGCCTAGAAGAAGGCACGCCGCTGCCGCGTCCGATCATTGAGTTCTGCTACAAGGACGACGCGTTGGGCGATCCGCTGGTCTCTGAGGAGCATATCGCAGCCTTTGGTTGGGCCTCGCAGCAGGACTTGGACGACATGGTCAGCATGGCCCTGCGCGTGAATGACTTTATGTCGGGCCTTATGTTGGCTGTTGGCATCCGGCTGGTGGATTTCAAAATCGAGATTGGTCGCGCTTGGGACAACGATTTCATGCGCTTGATCTTGGCGGACGAAATCTCACCCGATAGCTGTCGCTTGTGGGACATCGAGACGGGCCAAAAGCTCGACAAAGATGTGTTCCGCCGTGACCTTGGCGATTTGGCTGATGCCTACACCGAAGTGGCGCGCCGGTTGGGCGTGCTGCCCACCAATGCGCCTGCGCCCAGCAAGCCTACGCTCATCAATT
>NZ_CEZFMW010000070.1:0-18249 GCF_982993085.1 Thalassobacter sp.
TGTCCGAAGACCGCCCCGTGCTTGAGGCAGAGGGCGCCGACACGGCCGTGTTCTATTCGATCTCAAACTGTCAGGCAGGGCTTGCAAGCATCTCGTTTGGCAATTCGTTGATCAAACAAGTGGCCGCAGATTTGTCGGCAGCACTTCCTAACCTCAAAACCTTTGTCACGCTCTCGCCGATCCCTGGGTTCGCCGCGTGGCTAGAAGAGACAGAATATGACGTACCTGTCGGTGACGTCGCGCGCCTGACGGGGCTGACGGCCCTATATCTGACGACGGCAAAACGCCCCGATGGGCTGCCCCGCGATCCGGTCGCTCGTTTTCACCTTGGCAACGGGGCAGAGGTGCACCGCCTGCACGCGGGCGCCGATGTGTCCCCCAAGGGGATGCAGCAATCCCACGGCGTGATGGTCAATTACCTCTATGACCTGTCGCGCGTGTCACAAAACCATGAACGCTATGCCGCCTCGTCTGAGATCGCCGCATCCCCTGAAATTCGCGCACTCACCATCGCCGCTGAAAAGGCCAAAGCCTAGGAGCCCCCGATGTCCAACCCCCTTTATGATACGCTCTTTGGATGCCACGCCGAAAAAGCCACGCCGTTTCTGCACCTTGCGGATGGCCATACATGGACCCACGCGCAGTTTTTGGAACTGGCCGCGCAATACGCCCACGTGATTACGGATCATGGGTTGGTGCCCGGTGACCGGCTTGCGGTGCAGATTGAAAAATCCCCCCAAGCGCTTGCGCTTTATGCGGCTTGCGTGCAGGCGGGCGTGGTGTTTTTGCCGCTAAACACGGCCTACACGGTCGATGAACTCACCTATTTTATCGACAACAGCGGCGCTGCCCTTGTTGTATGTGACCCCGCACGCGCCGCAACGCTGGGCCCAGTGGTGGCGCACCTCGGCGCGAAACTCGCGACTTTGGGGGCAGATGGCTCTGGCACGCTTAGCGATTTGGCAGGGCGCAAGCCGACACAATTCCCAACTGTTTCGCGCCAAGGGGATGATCTGGCGGCGTTTCTCTATACCTCCGGCACGACGGGCCGCTCCAAGGGGGCGATGCTGACGCAGGATAACCTGTTGTCGAATGCGCAAACCTTGGTCGAGGTGTGGAAGTTCACGGCCGATGATGTGCTGCTGCACGCGCTGCCTATTTTCCACACCCACGGCCTGTTCGTTGCGACAAACGTGACGTTGATCGCGGGTGGTGCCATGATCTTTTTGCCAAAGTTCGACATCGACGTGGTGTTGGACCGGATGGCGGATGCGACTACGATGATGGGGGTTCCGACGTTCTATACTCGGCTCTTGGGGGATGCGCGGTTCACCCGTGATTGCGCGGCCCATATGCGGTTGTTTGTGTCGGGCAGCGCGCCTTTGCTTGCCGAAACCCATGACGATTTTGCTGCCCGAACCGGGCACCGCATTCTTGAACGCTACGGCATGACCGAGACGAATATGAACACCTCAAACCCGTATGACGGTGATCGCCGCGCGGGCACGGTTGGCTTTCCGCTGCCGGGGATTGAGCTGTTGATCACCGATCCTGCTACGGGTGCCGAACTGCCCCAAGGTGAGGTCGGACAGATTGAGGTCCGCGGCCCCAACGTGTTTACAGGCTACTGGAAAATGCCTGAAAAAACCGCCGAAGAGTTGCGTGAAAACGGGTTCTTCATCACTGGTGATTTGGGCAAGCTAGACGCCGATGGCTATGTGCACATCGTGGGCCGCAACAAAGATTTGATCATCTCGGGCGGCTACAACATCTATCCCAAAGAGATCGAGCTGGTGCTGGATGAACAACCCGGTGTTCTAGAAAGTGCGGTGATCGGTGTACCCCATGCCGATTTCGGTGAGACGGTTTTGGGGCTGATCGTGCCACAGCCGGGGGCCACACCCGATACGGATGGGATTGCGGCGGCAGCGGCCAGCGCGCTTGCGCGGTTCAAGCATCCTCGCAAGTTGATCGTGATTGACGCATTGCCCCGCAACACGATGGGCAAGGTGCAGAAAAACGTCCTGCGCGAAGCCTACGCTGATACGTTTCAGCCCGCGGATTAGGGCGCGACCCAATCCACGCGCGCTGTGGCAAAGTCTATCAGCGCGCGTGTGTTTCCCTCTCGGGATAGGTGCAGCCAATCAAGGGTTTGCGCGGTGAAGACCAGCACACCAAAAGCGTCAAGGCCTGTGCCGGACGTTGCCTCCAATGCGCCGCCGGGGGCTGCACCGGCATAGGTGGCCTTGGTGTGCGGGGGCAGTTGACCCCATGCGTTTTGTGCCTGCGCACTGCCGGGGGCGTGGCGTTCAATCTGACCGGAAAACCGCATTTGGATTTGGTTTTCAGGGTCCCATGTCAGCACGCTTGCCGCAGGGTTATCCTGTAATTGGGTCCACTTTGCACTGCGCGTGTCTGTATGAAAAACCAGCGCGTGCGCCTCGGGGTGGACGGCGCGCAAAACCACCATGCGCAGGCTAGGGGTTGAGCCGTCGATGGTGGCTAGGGTCGGCGTGCGCAGGGGGTGGCCGGGTGTGGTGCAAGCCGCGCTCAATGTGCTCCAAACGTGATCTGGGGTCATTTCAGCCGCTCCCACGCGAGGGCAGCTAATGCCAGATCACCCAATGCATGTCCCCGAAATACAAATGCGCTGCGTTCCGTGGCCTTTTGCCGGGCGGCGGTGGTGCCCATCACCAAACCCGAGATATCGCCGTGCACATTGGCAGGGTCCGCGAGCTTGTTGGGCAGTGTGGCTTCTTGGGCTAGGTCATCAATGATGACGCGGTCCAATGCGCCAAAACTCTCTTTGTGCCATGGCACAGCAAGGTCGACGACCGAAAGAAAGGCGCCGGGATCAAGCCAGTTGGCATCAAGAAAAGGGGTCTCAACGGCTGTGTGTGTCACGCTTGTGACGGCCAGATCGACCCCTTCGAGGGCCGCGCGTGGGGTATCCACGATCTGAGCGTCCAGCCCGTCGGCTGCTTCGATAAGCGCGTCAATGTTGGCTCGCCCACGGCCCGAGATTTTGATCCGGGTCAGGGGAAACATTTCCCGAAATAATGCCAAATGACAGCGGGCCTGAAGCCCTGTTCCGACAAACCCGACACTGGTCGCGTCCGGGCGGGCTAGGTAGTGCGCGGCCAAAGCCGACAGCCCGGCGGTGCGCACGCCCGTAATCCAGTTGTTGTCCAATGTCGCGAGCGGCAGGCCCGTTTCAGCATCCAAAAGGGAAACAAGGCCATTGATCTGCGCCAACCCGCGCGCAGAGTTTGTGGCGTTCAACACCAGCGATTTGGTTACGGCGATGGGGGGGCTGTCCATCGCGGCCAACGTCGACATGATATAGCGCCCATCGGGTGGGGTGAGGGCGGCTTTGGGCGCGGCGTGCACCGTTCCGTCCGCGGCGCCACGGATCAGTTTTTGCAACATCGCGATGATGTCCTTGGCGCTTATGTTCAGCGCGGCAAGGGCCGTGGCGTCGTAGTGTGGGATCATGCCGCGAACTCCGCTTTGTGGTCTTCGAAATAGCGGCGCAACGCGGTGATCCCGTCGGCCACTGCGCGGTCCCGGCCGAGGCCAATGCGGAAACGATCAGTCGGCGTCGCGCCCAGATCGGAGCGGTATAAAGCGGCCGGCAAAAGCAAGATGCCGTGGTTTTCGATGAGGTCTGAGCAAAAGGTTTCGACGGTTCCGGGACCGGTGTAGCGAGGATAGGCGACGCAGCCGCCCTCGGGGGGGGCGAAGTCGATCAGCCCGGGAAAATCGGCCAACAGCGCCTCAAACGCGGTGAGGTTGCGTCGCAAAAGCGCGCGGTTGCGCGCAAAAATTTGCTCTCGCGCGGCAAGGGCGATCACCCCGAGACGTTCTGCGGGGGCTGCGTTGCAGATGGATAGGTAGTGTTTGTAACGCTCCACACGTTGCAGCACATCGCGATCGGGCGAGGCCAGCCAACCGATCCGCAGACCAGGCAGCCCATAAGCCTTGGACAACACATTGAGCGAGATCCCCCGCTCATACACGTCCGCGATTTGAGGCATCTGTAGGTTTGGGTCCAGCTCGACCCCGCGATACACTTCATCACAGAGGATATAGATGCCATCGGCGCGGGCCAGCGTGATCAACGCATCAAGGTCTGCGCGCGGCATGAGCGCGCCAGTAGGGTTGTGCGGGAAGTTGAGCGAAATCAGTCGTGTGTTGGGGCGAATGGCGTTCTTGATTGCGTCGATATCCAGCCGCCACTTGTCGCCGTCAATTCGTATCGGCACGCCGGTTGTGTCGCAAATCGCGGCTGGCACGGTTTCAGCGCTTTGGTAGTTGGGGGTGGGAACGATGGCATGATCATCCGGCCCAAGCAGCACCCGCGCCAAGGCATACAGGCCTTCGCCCGCACCAGCGAGTGTCAGGATGTTGTCCTTTGCCATTGTGTCATAGGTCGCTGCGATGGCCGCGCGCAGATCGGGTGCGCCCCATGTTTCGGTATAACCCAGGGATGTGGCCTCAAACGCCTCGCGGTCCGCATCAGTGCCCATTGCGAGCAGATCACGCAAGGAGAGGCTTTCCATATCGGAGGCGGTCAGGTGATGGCGGGCGTTAAATTCCCATTTGGAAAAATGAACTTCCAGCGCAAAGTCGCGTAAGGGGCTGGCAGGGGGCTGTCGATTCATGGCGCGTTCCTTGGGTGGTTATCCCAAGGTTTAGCGCAGGTGTCAGGCCTTCGCCACTGTGACAGTCTATGTGATGGGCGTTAGGACTGGTAAACGGTGACGTTCCGGGCGCGCAGCGCATCCGTCAGGGTGCGGGTGTCGGGCAGGGCCGCATCGGGCAGGGGTACACAAAGGCCGTTGGTCATCAGGACCTGCACCCGGTCCGGCCCGTTATGGGGGTGATCAATCCGTACTTCGGTGATCCGATCCAGCGGCAAGGCCGTGACCTCCGCCCCGTAGCGCACCGTCCACGTTGAGCCGCCGATGCGCGATGACGCCTCTGGCCGCGGTGCGCGTAGGATTGCGAAACTGACCGCCATCACAACAACGCAGAACCCGATGGCCAAGCTGTGCGGCAGCAGCATAACACCCACCGCCGCAAGGCCCGCACACAGGCCCGGTGCCAGCCGTGTCAGAGGAATATGTGTCAAATCAACCATAGGCCTGTTTTAGCACGCAAGCATGAAGAAAGTATGACCGAACAGCGACTTGTCGGCCTAGCCCAAGGGTTGGCGGCCCCGAACAACTTTGATGTTTCGGTCCAATAGCGCCCGTTCCAGCCGGTGTGGACCGGGCAGGCACGACAACGGCACCGTGATCAGCCGACCATCCGTCAGGCGCAGGCCCAGCTTGGCCGACAGATCCAGCCGAAACGTCAGATGTGCCTGCACGACCGATGCCAGCGCGACCTCACCGCTGCCATTCGGCACCTCCCAGCTCAGGGTGTCGTGGCTGATCTCAAACCGGCTCTGACGGTCGCGTATCAGGTCATAGGCCAGCGGTATCCCCGCGACAAACAACAACAGCGTAATGACCGGCAGGGCGCCCAACCCGAGTAATAGCACCAATGCACAGCCCCATGTGGCCACCAAGGCCAAGACACCGCGCGCGGAGCGTGCGCGCGCAACGTGTTGGTACGTGTCCTCAGGCATCGCGCATGCGGCCGACCATCTCGGCGGTGTCGCGGCTTAGGCCGGAATGGGCGGCGATGCGGGCCAGCTGTTCTTGGATCAGGGCCTGACGGTCCACATCATACCGGCGCCATGTTTCAAAGGCGGTCGACATGCGAGCGGTGGTCTGGGGGTTGAGCGCGTCCAGCTTTAGCAGCCAATCGGCCAAAAACCGGTAGCCCGCGCCAGAGGGATGGTGAAATCCCGCCGGGTTCATGGCCGTCATCCCAGCAATCACGGACCGGAACCGATTGGGGTTTTTCCAATCAAAATCAGCGTGCTGTGTGAGGGCGGTGGCCACTGAGACGGCATCGTCCGGTGCGGCCTCTGCCACAGACATGGCGAACCATTTATCCATCACAAGCCGGTCTGTGCGCCACTGCGCCTCAAACGCGGCGGCGACGGCCGTGTCACCTGCCGAAAGCAGGCAACCAAAGGCCGCCAGTTGGTCGGTCATATTGGTGGCTGCGTCATAGGCCACACGCGCCATTGCACCCCCATCCAGCCGCGTTTGTAACCGCAGCAGTTGCGCACGTAGGCTGCGTTTGGCCGCATCCGTTGCGGCGGGGGAATAGGGGCCGGGTGTTGCTGTGGCCTCGATCAGTGCGGGCAGGGCGTCGCCCACGTGGTGGGCAATGGCCAGATGTACCGCCTTGCGCGCGGCGTAAATGGCTGTCGGGTCTGGCACGATACCCGCCGCGTCACACGCGTTGGCAAGGTTATCTTCGGACGGCAACGCCAGCACAAGCGCGCGAAAGGCGGGGTCCAGCGTGTCATCGGTGCTGACCTTGGTTAGCGCCTCAAGCCACGCCTTTGCGGGCGCAGTCCCTGCCGTAAGACTGGCCATCAGATTGCTCTTGGCCAGAAGGGTGCTTGCCTCCCAGCGGTTGAACGGATCGGTGTCGTGGGCCAACAGGACCAGTCGGTCCGCTTCGGTTTGCTGCGTTTCAAGAATGACAGGGGCCGAAAACCCACGCAGGAGCGAAGGGATAGGCTTGGCATCCAGCTCAAAGCGGAGGGTCAGCTCATCTTCGGTCATTTCGACCACTTGGGTGGGCAGCACCTCGGCGCCATCCGTGCCGATTAGGCCCATCGCAATCGGAATGACCTGCGGAGCCTTATCAGGTTGCCCGGCGCTGGGTTTTGTTTCTTGTTTTAGATGAAGGGTATATTCACAGTTCTTAAAGTTATCTGTCACGATCAGATGCGGCGTCCCCGCCTGAGAATACCACCGTTTGAACTGGCTCAGGTCGCGGCCGGTGCTGTCCTCAAACACCTGTATCCAATCCTCGATCGTGCAGGCTTGGCCATCGTGGCGATCAAAGTAAAGCGTGAGGGCCGCGTCATAGGCGTCAGGCCCCACAAGTGTGCGCAGCATCCCGATGACCTCTGCACCCTTTTCATAGACGGTGGCGGTGTAGAAATTATTGATTTCAACAAAGGCTTCGGGGCGCACCGGGTGCGCAAGGGGGCCTGCATCCTCGCGGAACTGCCGTGCGCGCAGTTGCAACACGTCTTTGATCCGCTGCACCGGCTCGGAGCGCATGTCGGCGCTAAACTGTTGATCCCGGTAAACCGTCAGCCCCTCTTTGAGGCACAGTTGGAACCAGTCACGGCAGGTAATCCGGTTGCCGGTCCAATTGTGGAAATACTCATGCGCCACGATCCCTTCGATCATAGCGTAGTCGGTGTCTGTCGCCGTCTCGGGCGAGGCGAGCACGTATTTCGAGTTGAAGATGTTCAACCCTTTGTTTTCCATAGCCCCCATGTTGAAATCATCGACCGCGACGATGTTGAACACATCCAAGTCGTAGGGACGGCCATAAACGTCCTCGTCCCATTTCATTGACCGCTTCAGCGCATCCATCGCGTAGTCGGTTTTGCCCTCATCCCCTGGGCGGACATAGACGTTGAGCGTGACCTCGCGCCCCTCCATCGTGGTGAATTGATCCGTCGTGGCGACCAAATCCCCGGCCACAAGGGCGAACAGGTAGGTGGGCTTGGGGTGCGGGTCGGTCCAATGGCCCGGTCCGGTGGGGTTGCCGTTGGACAATTGCACGGGCGTGTCGGCGTGGATCGTGACCTCATAGGGGGCCATCACGTCCGGGCGGTCATACATGTAGGTGATCTTGCGAAAACCTTCAGCTTCGCACTGGGTGCAATACATGCCGCCAGACATGTATAGCCCCTCAAGCGCGGTGTTGGTCTGGGGTGAAATCTCGACCTCGACCTCTAGGGTGAACGCGTCGCTCAGATGGGCGGCAGGGATGGTCAGATGTGTCTCGGACACCTCATGCGGAACCTCAGCGCCATCAACGCGCAAGGATTTCAGGATCAGGTCTTCACCGTTCAGCACCAAATCCTCAGCGCGCACGCGGGTGAACGCGATGCGGCTTTGCACGCGTGTGGCCGTGGGATGCAGCGTAAAGTCCAGCGCGACATGCGCGACGTCGTAGGGCGTTGGGGTGTAGTCTTTGAGGTAAATCGTCTGAGGGGCAGCGTCGCGCATGGGGCACTCCTTTGGGGTTGAGCAGACCCTAGTGCCTTGGGGCCTGATCGCAAGCCCTGTGGCCCCGCAGATCGCTGGTATTATGAGGGGCGCGGCCTATGTCTGCGGGTTGGGCGAATATGGCCTGCGGGTGGACCGGGGGCTACGGCTTGACCCTGCGCTATGTTCTTGAAATGTTCGCGCTCACGGAGGGGCTATGACAACGATTCTTTGGTTCAAGCGGGACTTGCGGGTGGCGGATCATCCGGCGCTGGCGCTTGCCGCTGGGCTGGGGTCAGCGGTCGTGCCCGTCTACATCGCAGAGCCTGAGATGTGGGCGCAGCCCGACGCCTCCGCCCGACAGTGGCGGTTTGTGGCCCAAAGTCTTGAGGCGCTGGGCGCTGAACTGGCGGCTATCGGGGCGCCATTGCAGGTGCACTTTGGCGACGCCACGCAGGTGTTGGCCACTGTGGCGCAGGACTATGGGGCGAAACATCTGGTCAGCCATGAGGAAACCGGCACTCAGTGGAGCTTTGATCGTGATCGCCGTGTTGCAGCATGGGCCAAATCTGCGGGTGTGGTCTGGCACGAGGTGCCGCAATCAGGCGTGATGCGGCGTTTGAAAACCCGCGATGGTTGGGCAGCCACCCGCGAAAAATGGTTGCGCCAAGAGACTGCGACGCCACCGCATGCAGTGCGCGGCGTGGGTGAGGGCGTGTGGCACATGCCTGATGCGCGCGATCTGGGTCTTGGCTGGGACCCGTGCCCGGACCGCCAGCCGGGGGGGCGCAATTCGGGGCTAACGCTGCTGGGCAGTTTCCTGACGGAGCGGGGGCGCACCTACCGCGCGGCAATGGCCACCCCGATTGAGGGCGCGGTGGCTTGCTCTCGGCTTAGTCCGCATCTTGCGTGGGGAACACTCTCGATCCGAGAGGCGCATCACGCCGGGCTGGCCCGCCGCGCCGAAGCCCCCAAGGGCGATTGGCGCCAAGCGATGCAAAGCTTTGTCAGCCGCCTCGCGTGGCGCGACCATTTCATGCAAAAGCTTGAGGATGCCCCGGACCTTGATCGCCGCTGCCTGCATTCCGCCTATGAAGGGTTGCGCGGCAGCGATGCCGCACGCCTAGCCGCGTGGGAGCAGGGCGAAACCGGGCTGCCATTTGTCGACGCCTGTATGCGGTCGCTGATCCATACGGGCTGGCTGAATTTCCGGATGCGGGCGATGCTGGTCGCTGTGGCCAGCTATCATCTGTGGCTGGATTGGCGCGCAACTGGCCCGCATTTGGCGCGGATGTTCACGGATTATGAACCGGGCATCCACTGGTCGCAGATGCAGATGCAGTCGGGCACGACCGGGATCAACACGCCGCGCATCTATAACCCGATCAAACAGGGCCAAGAGCAAGACCCTGACGGCCGATTCACCCGCCGCTGGTTGCCAGAGTTGGCAAGCGTGCCGGATGCGTTTTTGCAGACCCCGTGGGATTGGCCGGGGGCTGAAAGGCTGAGCTATCCGCCGCCCATCGTTGATGTGGCCGCTGCTGCCCGTGCTGCGCGGGACAGAATTTGGGCCGTGCGCCGTTCGGATCGGTTTGGCGCGGAGGCGGGTGAAATCATCCGCAAACACGCCAGTCGCAAAGATGGCACGGGCCGCTTCGTCAACGACCGTGCCCGGGCGACAAAGCGGCCAAAATCACCTTCAAATCAGATGAGCTTCGATCTGTAATATGCCGAAAATGCGAAAGAAATCTGATTTACCATCGAAGGATTGCGCATATTGCGGATTGCCCTTCGCTTGGCGCAAAAAGTGGGCGCGCGATTGGGATAATGTCCGCTTTTGCTCGGACCGGTGTCGTAGTGCTTCAAAGAGCGGGCCCAAGCCTCCAAAGGACGACCGCTAAAATTCTCATCGGAATTTTCCGTGATCTTGTTGCCTATCGGAAACAAACGCCCTAGTTCGCGTCCACAACGGTATACCAAGGGAGCATACACATGGTCGCACGTATTGAAGTTGCGGGGCTACAGGTCGCTGAAGAGCTGCACGCATTCGTTGAAACGCAGGCGCTGCCCGGCAGTGGCGTTGAGGCTCAGGCGTTCTGGGACGGACTGTCCAAACTGATCCACGATTTCGGCCCACGCAATCGCGCGCTGCTGGAAAAGCGCGAAGATCTGCAAGCCAAAATCGATGCATGGCACATCGCCAATCGCGGTAAGGCCCACGATCATGAAGCCTATAAAGCCTTTTTGGCCGAGATCGGATACCTGCTGCCCGAGGGCGACAATTTTGAAATCGACACTGCGAACGTTGATCCCGAGATCGCAACTGTTCCCGGCCCACAGCTGGTGGTGCCGATCACCAATGCACGCTACGCGCTGAACGCGGCCAACGCCCGCTGGGGCAGCCTGTACGATGGGTTCTATGGCACCGACGCCATGGGCACCCCCGCGCCAAAAGGCGGCTACGACATCGGTCGTGGCGCCCGTGTTGTGGCCCGTGCGCGCGTGTTCCTTGATGAAGCGTTCCCCGTTGAGGGTACCAGCCACGCGGATGCCCGCCGCTATCATGTCCAAGGTGGTGCTCTGCTGGTTGATGATCAGCCATTGGCTCAGCCCGAAAAGTTCGTGGGCTACCGTGGTCACCCCAAAGCCCCCGACGCGATTGTCCTGAAAAACAACAACTTGCACGTTGAATTGGTGTTCGATCGGACCCACGCGATTGGTGCACGGGATCAAGCGGGCCTTGCGGATGTGCGGCTTGAGTCCGCGATTTCGGCGATCATGGATTGCGAAGACTCCGTGGCCTGCGTTGATGCCGAAGACAAGGTTCAGGCCTATTCCAACTGGCTCGGCCTGATGCGCGGCGATCTGCAGGAGACCTTCCAGAAGGGCGACGCAACTGTCACCCGTGCGCTGAACCCTGATGTGGTCTATACGGCCCCCGATGGGGGTGAGGTCACGCTAAAAGGCCGCGCGCTGTTGTTGGTGCGCAACGTGGGTCACCTGATGACCAACCCTGCCATTTTGGATCGTGACGGCAACGAAGTGTACGAAGGCCTGATGGACGCGATGATCACCGCGCTCATCGCGAAGCACGATCTGGCACAAGCTGGTGGCAACTCGGTCACGGGATCCATGTACGTCGTAAAACCCAAAATGCACGGCCCCGAAGAGGTTGCGTTTGCGGACGAGACATTCACCTTTGTAGAAGGTGTGCTGGGCATGGCGGCAAACACCGTCAAGCTGGGCATCATGGATGAAGAGCGCCGCACGAGTGTGAACCTGAAAGAGTGCATTCGCGCCGCCAAATCGCGCGTTGCGTTTATCAACACAGGGTTCCTCGACCGCACAGGCGACGAAATCCACACCTCGATGGAAGCCGGGCCGTTTTCACGCAAGGACTTCATCAAGCGCAAAGCGTGGATCAGCGGCTACGAAAACCAGAACGTTGATATCGGTCTGGAATGTGGTTTGTCCGGCAAGGCGCAGATCGGCAAAGGCATGTGGGCCATGCCCGACATGATGGCCGCGATGATCGAGCAAAAGATTGAGCATCCGAAATCCGGCGCAAACTGCGCATGGGTTCCTTCGCCCACCGCTGCGACCCTACACGCGCTGCACTACCACAAGGTTGATGTCTTTGCCGTACAGGCCAAGCTGAAAGCCGGCGGTCGTCGCGCATTTGTGGATACCGTTCTGGACATTCCGGCGGCCAGCTACCGCAAGTGGAGCCGGGAGCAGATCATCCGTGAAGTCGAAAACAACGCCCAAGGTATCCTTGGCTATGTTGTGCGCTGGGTCGATCAGGGTGTTGGCTGTTCCAAGGTGCCCGACATCAACAACGTCGGCCTGATGGAAGACCGCGCGACCTGCCGGATTTCGGCGCAACACATCGCCAACTGGCTGCACCACAATGTGGTCAGTGAGGCCGACGTACGCGCCGTCATGGAGAAAATGGCAGCCGTTGTGGATGGTCAAAATGCGGGTGACCCGTTGTACCAAGCCATGGCGCCCAGCTTCGACAGCATCGCTTACAAGGCGGCTTGTGATCTGGTGTTTGCGGGTCGCGTGCAGCCCTCGGGCTACACTGAGCCAGTCCTTCACGCCCGCCGCCTAGAGCGCAAAGCCGCCAGCTAAGCTGCGGTTAACAGGAGAAATAATATGTCTGAGATTTCATTGCGCAAAGCGCGTAGCATCATCAAAACCACCCTCGCGAAGGGTCGTGAGATGGACCTAAAGCCACTGTCGGTCGTGGTTCTGGACGCCGGTGGCCACATCAAAGCGTTTGAGCGCGAAGATGGTGCCGCAGCAGGTCGGTTCCAGATCGCGCACGGCAAAGCCTATGGCGCGATCATGCTGGGCATGCCCGGCTCCGCCCAAATGGCGCGCGCCGAGCAGCAGGCGTACTTTATGGCGGCTGTAAACGGCGTATTCGGCGGTCAGGTTATCCCTGTGCCCGGCGGCGTGCTGGTGCACGACAAGCGCGGCAACCTTGTGGGCGCTGTCGGCGTGACCGGCGATACGTCGGATAACGATGCAACGGCTGCTCTTGCGGGCATCGAAGCTGCCAATTTGGTAGGCACCGCCTAATTTGTGCGCAGGCGCGCAGTCACTCGCGCGCCTGCACCCCTTTACGATGCGTTAGGGCCCGGTATACCCTTGGGAAAGTATTCTTCTTGAGGTCCCTATGGCGCGCCCCATCGTTGGCATTATTTCCAATAGCTATTTGATAAACGATCAGTATCCGGCCCATGCGGGCGGAACGATGAATTCCGAGGCAATCGCCGAGGTCAGTGGCGCGTTGCCGCTTTTGGTGCCTGCCAACCCCCGTTTTTGCGATATTGAGGCACTGCTTGCGCGGTGTGATGGCTTCCTTCTGACCGGGGGGCGGCCCAATGTGCATCCCGAAGAATATGGTGAAGCCGAGACCGAGGCACATGGCACCTTTGATCGGGATCGTGACAGCCTTGTGCTGCCTTTGATCCGATCCTGCGTGGAACGAGGTCAGCCGATTTTGGGGATTTGCCGCGGTTTTCAAGAGGTCAACGTTGCGATGGGGGGCACGTTACACCCCGAGATTCGCGATCTCCCGGGTCGTATGAACCACCGCATGCCGCCTGATGGCACGCTTGAGGAAAAATTCGAAATCCGCCACGACGTGACCTTTCGCGAAGGCGGTGTGTTTGAGCGGCTGTATGGGAAGCGCATCGTGCGCACCAACACGCTGCACGGGCAGGGCATCAAGACAGCTGGCCCTCGGGTCGTGGTGGATGGCTACGCTGATGACGGCACGCCAGAGGCGCTGTATATTGCCGAGGCGCCCGGATTTACCTTGTCTGTTCAATGGCATCCTGAATACCGCGCCGCGAAGGATCCGGTGTCGCGCCCGTTGTTCAAAGCCTTTGGTCAGGCCGTAGCGGACTGGGCCGCTGGTGCACGCCCTAGCACACGGGCTATCGCCTAGAACCGGTATAGCTCCGCGGGATTGTCCACCAGAATTTGGTGCCAAGTCTCGTCATTCGGGCAGACGCGGGCCAAAGCCTCCAAAAGGGTGGCGCTGTCGGGCTGCTCTGCATCAGCGAGCATGATATACGGCCAGTCAGAGCCCCAAAGACAGCGCGTCGGTGCCGCTGCGATCAAGGCCGACACAAACGCATCAGCGGCCCCATAGGGCGGTGGACATAGCCGGTATAACCCCGACAGTTTCACCCAAACATTTCCCGTTTTTAGCAGGCGAAGCAGGGCCTGAAACCCGCGTTCATCAGGGCCAAGCGCCAGATCGGGCCATCCTATGTGATCAAGCACCACCGGCACCGGAAGGGCCGCAATTTGCTGCGCGAGTTCGACCATATGGCGATGCGTGTTAATCAACATTTGCACGTGTAACCCGCGCGTAGCGAGGCGCGGAGCCATGGCCTGGACACCCGCCCATGACAGCACGCCACCATGCACATAGTTGAGCCGCACGCCTACAAGGTTCTGTTCGACCAAGCGGTCCAAGTCAGCGTCTGTGGCTTGATCCGTCACCAGGCCGATGCCTCGGGCGGCAAAGCCTTCCTGCGCGTTCAGGTCGGTAACGGCCCGCACTGTCACGGAATTATCGGTGCCATAGAGGATGGATTGCACCACCACGGTCCGGCTGATGCCCAAATCTTGCATCTGTTTGATGTAGGCCGCCAAGAAATCGGCGTACCGCAGGTTTGGGGCCGGGTCTTCTACGCGGCCATCCCACAAGGGGGCCTCAGTGAGGCCCGCCAACATGTGAATGTGGGCGTCGCAGGCCCCATTGGGGGCGCGTTTTGTCGGGGTGCGGCTGGGGCGGGGCACAAGGCCTTGAGGAAGCGTCATAGGATTTGCCTAGCCGTATTGTTCCAACATTTCCAGCAGGTCCGCGTGTGTATTGGCCTCTGAGGCGGGCTTGTCGCGCCGCCAGCGCGCCATGCGTGGAAACCGCAGCGCGAGCCCAGATTTGTGCCGCGACGACGCTTGGATGCCTTCAAACGCGATTTCAAACACCAATTCCGGGGGCACACGGCGGACGGGGCCGAACCGTTCGAGGGTGTTTTTGCGCACCCATTTGGTAATGTCGCGGAATTCGGCGTCTGTCAGGCCTGAGTAGGCTTTGGTGAAGGGGACCAGTTCGTTCCCCTTCCAACAGGCAAAAGTGTAGTCGGTATAAAGGTTTGCGCGCCGACCATGGCCTGCCTGCGCATAGATCATCACCGCATCCACGGTCAGCGGATCCAGCTTCCATTTCCACCAATCCCCCTTGTGCCGCCCGCCAATGTAGGGCGCGTCCAAGCGTTTGATCATCAACCCCTCAGCCTGTGCGTCACGTGCGGCGGCGCGTGTTGCGGCGTGGTCATCCCACGTCCCCGATAGGGCGCGCGACAGCCGTAGTGGGACCGCAGAGGGCAGTTTTTCAATAAAATTCAGATGTTTGCGACGATGTATTAAAGTATCGTCCCGGACGTCAGTACCATCAAATTCCAACACATCGTAGGCACGCAGAACGACGGGCGCGTCGCGTAAAACGGTCTTGGGTACAGTTTTGCGCCCAATCCGTTTTTGCAAAGCGGCAAAGGGCATCGGTTGATCGGCTGCAAAATCCCAAGCCAAAAGTTCGCCGTCAATCACCGTGCCGTCGGGTACATGATCCAGTGCAGGGGCAAGATCGGGAAAGCGGTCGGTCATTAATTCCTCGCCGCGGGACCAGATAAACATCTGCCCACCGCGCCGGATCAATTGGGCCCGAATGCCGTCCCATTTGTGCTCAACCAGCCAATCCTCGGGGGGGCCAAGGTCCTGGGGCGGATGCTCCAACCCATAGGCGAGTTGAAACGGATACGGCCGGGAAAGGTCGGCTTCCGGATCGGGGGCCTCAATCAGTGCCTCCCAGGTTGTGGTATCGGGTGTCCAGCCGCCCATCAAGCGGTGCGCAAGAGCGGCCTCGTCCTGTGCAGTCGCCTGCGCCAAGGCTCGGGTCATCAGTTTTTGACTGACCCCAACACGAAAACCACCTGTCAAAAGCTTGTTGAAAACAAAACGCTCAGCACCGTCCAGCGTGTCCCACGCGGACAAAATAGCAGGTTTTTTGGTGGTGTCGTCTTGGGTTTGCAGCGCTTGGATGGTTTTGATCCATTCGCTGAGCGGGCGATCATCGGATCGTGTGGCCGGGGGCAGAACAAGGCCGATCGTTTCGGCCAAATCCCCCACGACGCTGTAACTATCCTCAAATAACCACAACGGCAGGCCCGCCTTTTCGGCTGCCCACTCGCGCAAACGCGTCGCGGTGACGGTGCGTTTTGGTCTGCGCCCGGACAAAAGAGCCACGCACCACAAACGGTCCGCACTAGCGGCCGCACCTAAGTAGCCCGCAAGTGCTTGCGTTTTCGCCTTGGTCGAGGTGGTGCTGTCGAGGGCGGTGAAAAGGTCGCTAAAGTCCCTCATGACGCGATCTTTTCTGGGTCTGCCTCAGGTTCGGCGTCTTCGCCAGTGAATTCGGTTTCAAGAACGCCCGCATCATACCCCAGCGTACTAAGGTATTTGGAAAATGTCGCGGTATAGCCGTGGGTTGCGAGGACTTTCTCGGCACCCGTGGCTTGGATCGCGTCTAATAGTCCGGGCCAATCTGCGTGGTCGGACACAATGAACCCTGTGCTCAACGCACGTCTTCGGCGCACGCCGCGCAGGGCCATCCAACCGGAGGCAAACGCCTCTTCGCGGGGGCCGAATTTACGTGCCCAAGCCGAACCAAGTGCTGCGGGCGGGGCGATGACCAGTGCACCGGGATAGGCTTTGCGGTCTGTGTCTTTGGTGACCACGTGGGTGTCGGGCAGGGCAACGCCGTGCTCGCGCAGGACTTGGTTTGTGGCCTCGACCGCGCCGTGGGTGAGTATTGGGCCAAGGTCCGGGTTGAGGCCCGCCATCAACCGTTGAGCTTTGCCCAAAGCGTAGGCACCAAGGATTGCCGTTTTGCCCTCTGTCGCGCATCGCTGCCACCATGTGGTGATATCTGCGCGCAGCTGGTCCTCTGGGGTCCAGCGAAAAATCGGCAGCCCAAACGTGCATTCCGTAATGAACCCATGGCATTGCACAGGTTCAAACGGGGTCGAGAGGCCATCATCGGTGGTTTTATAGTCGCCGGAAACGACCCAGGCCTCCCCCCCGACCTCGACCCTTATCTGCGCAGAGCCGGGAACATGTCCGGCGGGATGATAGCTGACCGTTGCATCTCCAATTTTCTGCTCCGTCGCGTAGTCAATGGTTTGACAGGTAATGTCGCCCAGCCTGTGTTGCATCACGGCTTTGGTTAGCGGCGTGGCCAGATAGCGTTTGTGCCCGGGGCGGGCGTGGTCGGAATGGGCATGGGTGATCAGTGCGCGATCCACGGGGCGCCACGGGTCGATGTAAAAATCCCCCGCCGGACAATATAGCCCCTGCGGTTTGAGCGTCAGCACCATGCGCCTCTCCTTCGTGATCTCATCACTTAGGGCGCTTGGTGCGGTTGTCTTGTGGTCCTTTTGTTATTCGTCTTCTGACAGAAGCAAGATTTCTCCGGATGTTTCCATCTCGCGGATAGCCGTGACGATTTCTTGCATGGCGGCTTCACCTTCAGCGGGTTTGATCGCCCCTTTTTCATTGATCTCATCTTCTAGCTGGGCGGATAGACGTTGTGACATCGCCCCGAGGATATATGTAACCGCCTCTGGCGCAGTGGTTTTGCCGTGGCCCAAAGCGACGATCAACACGTCTTGGTCGACGGCGCGGGCGACTTTGGGAATATCGCGCGCCGCGATCCGTGCAGGGATGTTTTGGAACGTAAAGATCG
Source organism: Thalassobacter sp. (assembly GCF_982993085.1). Lineage (NCBI taxonomy): Bacteria > Pseudomonadati > Pseudomonadota > Alphaproteobacteria > Rhodobacterales > Roseobacteraceae > Thalassobacter > Thalassobacter sp. The sequence goes on from NZ_CEZFMW010000070.1 coordinate 17,470, forward strand.
CTTTGCGGACCTTTTGCGCAAATACTGCATCCTCTTGGTCAAGACCATCCAGCACCGCGTCGCGGGTGGCTGCCGGAGAAGCGTTGAGGATCGCGCCAACACGCTCAACCGGGCCATCACGGAACGCCTCGCCGGGTTGTGCATCCAACTGACGCCCAAGGGCGAGACCAATGCGCGCTACGGTTTCTGGGTCAATTTCACCGGTCAAAGATACTGCATAGGCGATCCGGCGGCCGCGTTCGGGCGGGATTTCCGCCAAAAGCTCTGCCGCCTTGGGCACAGACAGTTTCGACAAAAGCACGGCGCATATTTCAATGCTCTCCTGCTCTACAATCGGGCGGAGTTTGGCGACCTCAAGCCCTGCAAGCCGTTCCCACGGGTTGCCCGAGATTTCTGCGCCGGACTCGTCGCGTAGAACATCCGCCGTGTTGGGGGAAATGAACCCATCCAGAACCGATAGCGCGCCGGACAATCCGGGTGGGAAGTGCAGCCCAACACTGTCTAGCTCGGAGGCAAACTCGCTTACGATCCAGCGAAGCGTGTCCTTTGTGATATAGCGCATGTCCGCCATTTCGCGGGCAAGCACCTCTTGTTGGTTATCTTGCAACTTGTTCAGGCCGGGGTCCACGCCCTCTGCCAGCAGCAGGCGCACAATCACGGCGGCCTTTTGTTGGGGCGTCATTGCAGGCGCGCCTGGGCGCGGCGCGATTTGTTGACGCCGGGGATTGGGAGATTGCGCTGGTACCACCAAGTTTGCCCTCATGAGTGTCTGAGGGGATA
>NZ_CEZFMW010000071.1:0-17942 GCF_982993085.1 Thalassobacter sp.
AACGCGTGCCCGAGATCGCGCGAAATCACTGCCCAGCTTCCGCGAAATACGCACTCTTGTCGATGTCCTCGAAGTGCCACTGGGCTACCTCGTCTTGCAGCGCTTCATTTGCTTGGAACTCGTCCTGTGTGAAAGCCTGCCCAGTAGCAGCCTGATAGTCTGACAGTCTGGCCTCACCGAATTGCAAAGAACCCACAAACCGTCTGCCATCCTTGATGGTGATCTCTGCTTGGCTGTTACCGCTGCTCTCGCTTTGTGTGAGCCGTGCAAGGAAGTCATCACCCTGTTGCAGTGTATCGGTGATGCTAGGAGCACTTGATGCAGCCACTGACGTGCCACTCAAGGGCTGTAACTCTTTTAGAAGATCATCGTAGTAAGCCAGCGCATCAAAGCGGCTGGCATTGCTTGTGGGTGACGGCTTTACCCGTGCCTCTGGAAGCGGTGCCACATTGTTAAGCAATTCAATCAGGAGCGCTTTGCGATGAGCAGGCATGGCGGGATACATGGATTGGACGAGAGCGGCATAACTCTCTGTTTGATCATTCAGTGTCAGGCCGAAGTTCGCAGACATTTGTACGAGCCGTGCTGTGCTTTGAAGCTGCCCAAGTTCTGCCTCTGAGAGGGCGTCTAGCTGCTGTTCGAGTGTCTGTGGGGCCTTCGGGGTTAGGCTTGTACGAATGGCTTCTAGGGCGCTGCTGCGGCGTTTGGCTTCGAGAGGAGGGCGCATGAGGCCCGTTACTTTGTCTTGTTGGGACATGGTTTTGCTTTCTTGATGTATATGATTGGGGCACTGCACAGCATGGCTGTGGTACCTTTTTGGGGTTGGGTCGCGTCGGGGGGATTTTGAGAGTGTTAACCTGTGTCTCTCATTCAGGCCTGCTTGGGCAGGATGTGCGGTGAACGTCAGTTCAATAGGACCTAACGTAAACCGGTAACCACTAAATGTAGAAATAAGATAATTGTAATTACTACATGTAGTATTATCGGATGTTTGCCCGTTCTATAGGTACATCATGGGTAACGGTGGCGTATTTGCTGTAATGGTGCAGCATGGGGCCTACTATCATGGTGCCTTTTGCATAGTTCAGGCCCTGCTCTTGCTGGAGCAAGCCCTTGGACACACAGTCATCCAGCCAAGCTACGATACGTGTTGTACCGCCTCGGCTGTGCAGGGTGCTATGCTTGCGAGTGTACAGATCGAACTTTCCCAATGTGTCGGCTGCAAGTGCCAGCGCCCCAGCGAACTCCATGTGGCGATGCTCGGTTAAGGCCGTTCTTGTGTGGGACAATACGTCTAGAGAACGCAGCAGCGCCACGACAACCTGTGTCTTGTTGGTGAAGTCCTGCTCATTGGCGTTCAGCTTGGCCTTAGCAAACTGAGTGAGTTCAATGATGTCCATCTCAAGTGGCCTCCTGCAAAGCTGTGTAGCTGTGAAAGAACTGCTCAGGGCCAAGTTTTCGGCACTTGAGGACCATGCGCCGTTGGATGTGCAGGGAGTGATACAGGGAAGGGTTTGAATGGCGTAATGAGATAAACGCCTCAAACGTATGAAGGGTGTCCAGCATGATGCTGCTCCGTAATGTGGGAATGTAGGTGGGGGTGCCGACAGGGGACTACGGAGTGTGCGTAGAAGTAGCTGTGCGATATGGAAGTTATACCACAGATACGGACATTTTACAAGCTTTTTGTATCCTTAATGGTATGTTTTAACACGTTTATTTAGGTTTTGACGATAATGTACAAACGCCCAGAGTTAAACTCTGGTAGCAGGCAGGCCCTTTCAGGGGGCCTGTCCCCTTCTTAGTGTTTATACATATTGAAGGGACACCGCCCTCAAAGGCGGTGCTTGCTCTTTGAGTTATGACGTGTCTGTTTAACAAATGATTGTATAATGACATAGTATTTTAACATTATATGTTATACATAGAGTAAGATGAAAACATCTATTAGGCTGTGTACTCATGAAACCTAATCTCTTGTACAGTGAGCATCCATTTATTGCCCTGCGATACTTTGAGTGGGTCGCTGTTCAGAGTTTGTACGCTGCGCCACAAAGCAAGAAGATGTACAACCTCTACGAAGGGATGCCGTTCACTGTATGGGCGGACAACCACACGGAGTTCACTAAAGCTGTAGAGCGCAACCCCAGAAAGAGAGACGCTTGGGTTGTCACCGACTTGCCAAAGATTGGCCTCGATAACGAGCTAAACACGCTTGAGAAGGTCTATGCTCATATAGAGGCCCAGCTAAAACCAAAGCTCAGAGGGAAAGCTCTCAAGGATGCCAAACGTGCGATGGGCCAGCGCGAGTACCAAAGAGATGCGCTTGGCGATGCCTTTGTAGATAACAGCAAACTCGTGAGTGCAGCAAAGACCGCTTGTAAGGCCATAGCAGCGGAAGGCGGCTCGCCAGAAGCCGTCCTAGCTTTGGTTGATCAGGAGGCTAGCAGACTTGAAGAGATGCACTGTGAGGACGCCCTAAGCGACGCTCAGAGGGCAACCCTGCGCGATACTATCATGCTGCCTATTGTAGAAGAGTTAATGGCGGTGGGTGTGGTGGAGCGAAAGCTGTTGGAGGGTAAAGAGAAGCACGCCTACTTTCTGTGGGGACATATCAAGGCAAAGTGCGTCGTTGGTGGTGAGATTAAACTACATCAGGCCGTGTACATAGAATGGTGTGGCGGTGACAGCATCAAGCACAGGGAGAGCCTTGATGTATTAGCAAAGCTAAAAGCAGTACGAGTGACATGGGGCAAGCAGGGTAAGGCTACAGGTGAGGCTACGTTGGTGAAGCGGTTACTTTAACGAGTGTTAACTTGGCGTTACCCGATTACGTTAGCCCGGTTATCTAAGAACGTCACTCTGGTTTTTCCCATAGTGGCCGTGTCAGGTTTTTCTGAACCTGAATCATCTCGTCTTTTGAACGGCCAATCAGTCCGTCAATATTGTACAACTGATCTGATATCTTTCTGCTCGCATTTACAGTCAGTTGTATTTGAGTTCGTAGTTCTCTCTGTTCATTTATGATTTCAGATAAAACCCGCTGGTTCTGTAAGACCATGTCTCTCGTCCGTGTTAGGTGGACAAGCAGGGTAAGGATGCCGACAATGAGCAAAAGTAATGCTGCCGATACGAGGGCGTCAAACATTCTAATACCTCTTCATTGGTTTATATCTTGTTATTGCTGTCGCCTTATCAGTTACAAAACTCATCAATGATCAGCTTAGGTACTTGATAGCTTTGGGATAGAGGTTCCGCTTGAGCTAAGCGTTTAGCAACTCGTTTTGTGTCTAGGCCAAAGATACATGACACCTTTGCTCTTTCGGCATCTGTTGCCCTAGCCATAAAAGCTATGAAGTCTCTATACGCAGCAAGGTAAGTATAGCATTCGCTGCCGAATGAACTGTCTTTTGCACACTCATCAACAATATTCCGCTGATTATAGTATTCCGCAGAAGCACTTGTTGCAGCGAGAAGTATCCATAACGTGACTATTCCTATGCGCATCTTTACCTCCATTGTTCAGTACAAAGAGAAAACGTAGCTAGTTCTCTTCTACTGCTTTCCCGTAAGCTCATATCTTTTCTTACGGGAGAAATGTTGACCTCAATCCCGACAACTTATGTTTTCAAGATGAGCCATTATTTCAGCCTTTGTTTCAGCGTCACGCACATCTTTGAAGGCTATGTATCTGTTTATTGCTGCCTGTCAGTGAGAGTAGGGTAAAAAGGTTCACCACAAGTAAGCCGATGATACTGATTTCGTAGTTTGACATCTTAGAATAGCTCCTCGTTCTTGTATGGCCCACGCTTCTTGCAGAAGCTGATGAAGTTGCTGTCAGGATTGCGAACTGTGATGCTCTTTGCAACTACCCAGTCCCGCCATTTCGCCTCAAGAACACGGATGTTCCATCCTGCTGCGTGGTGTCTCGCCTCTTCGTATGTGTCTGACTTGAGTGGCGGCAGTGAGTTCAAAGCTGTAGTCAGGCATATTGTTGTGGGTCTGGTTGTCTGAGATCACCTTCACCAGTATCCGCTTGAACTCTTTGTCTGTGGATAGAGAGCCAGCTTTCCCTTTTTGCTTCCCTAAACCGATTTCCCACTTTGGCTGTTTGCCACAATGTTTCCTCGCTATCTCGTAGAGGCGTCTTTCGAGGGGTTTGCGAAGCTGAAAGTAACTCTTGCTGAGGGTTAGGACGTGGTTGTTTTCCATTGCGTTAAACACCCAGTCAGACAGTGTGATTTCAATCTCCTGCAGGCGATATTCTGTTTGAAGTTTCTCTTCTTCTTTCTTCGTAGTCGTTTTCAGCCTTACAAATAAGGGCTATCCAGAGTTATCGGCTACGTTTCGCCTTGGTTAGGGCAGGCGACGTACAAAGAATGGTGTGGTGGCGACAGCAATGCCCACAAAAAGAATCTAAAAGTATTGCAAAAGCTAGAAGCGATCAGTGTGAAGTGGGGCAAGCAAGGGCGAGCCAAAGGTGAGGCGACTCTGGTGAAGCGGTTACTGTGAGTAAGCATCCCATCCAATGAGTTTGGGTACAAACTGGGTACAAAGTCGCATCAGCATGCAGATAAGTATCTGAAAAATAACAAAAATATGTTGAGTGGCGGAGACTGAGGGATTCGAACCCTCGGACCGCGTGAACGGTCGCCGGTTTTCAAGACCGGTGCATTCGACCACTCTGCCAAGTCTCCGCATCGTGGTGAGCACGGGTTACGGCAGCGCGTGCGATTCTGCCAGAGGTGCAATGCCCCATTCCCACACCAAGATTTTGTCACACTTGCGTGTGTCCATCTTGCCTTGTGGGCGCGACCGTTGCACACCGGACGCCCAACGTGCCTCTAACCTCAGGACGTCCCATGTTTGACGCCCAAATCCGTCCGCTTATTGATCCGCCGCTCAATCGTTTGGGGCAGGGGTTGGCACGAGCGGGGGTTGGTGCGGATATGGTCACACTGGTTGGACTGGCCTTGGGGCTTTTGTCTGCGTCTGTGATCGCGGTGGGTGCGCCGGGCTTGGCGCTGATCCCACTTCTGCTGAGCCGTGTTGCCGACGGCTTGGATGGCGCGGTCGCCCGTGCAACGCGCAAAACCGACTTTGGCGGCTATCTCGATATCACCAGTGATTTTCTGTTCTACGGGGCGGTACCTTTGGCGTTTGTTCTGGCCAACCCATCAGCCAATGGTGCGGCGGGGGCATTTTTGCTGACCAGTTTCTATATCAACGGAGCATCGTTTTTGGGGTACGCGATCCTTGCGGAAAAGCGCGGGATGCAGACCACGAAACGCGGCGCCAAGTCGCTCTACTTTACCGGCGGGCTGCTTGAGGGTTTTGAAACCATCGCATTCTTCGTCGCTCTGTGCCTATTCCCCTCATATTTCGCGCCACTCGCTTGGGTGTTCGGCGCGCTTTGCTTCATCACCGCCGGATCACGCGTACTGCTGGCGCGCGCGGTGTTCACCGACTGAAAGGATCTACATGAAACATCTTCTTGGCGTCACAGCCGCGCTAGCGTTGGCAAGCCCCGCGTTTGCCGATCCGGACCCTGCGAACTGGGAAGCCGTCATCGACGAAGCCCGTGGCCAGACCGTTTATTGGAACGCATGGGGCGGCTCCACCACAACGAATGACTTCATCGCGTGGATTGGCGACAAGGTACAGGCCGACTACGGCGTGACGCTGGAACACGTTAAATTGACCGATACCGCCGATGCTGTCAGCCGGGTGTTGGCCGAACAAGCGGCGAACCAAGACACAGATGGCGCGGTTGACATGATCTGGATCAACGGGGCCAATTTTGCGTCGATGAAGCAGGCGGGCTTACTGTTTGGCCCCTTCGCTGAGGATCTGCCAAACTGGTCGCTCGTCGATGTGGATGGCAAGACAGTCCAAACCGATTTTACCGTTCCGACGGAAGGCTATGAAAGCCCATGGGCCATGGCGCAGGTCGTGTTCATTCACGATACCCAGACGCTGCCAGAGCCCCCAAAATCCGCTGAAGCGCTGTTGGAGTGGGCTTCGGCCAACCCCGGCCGGTTTACGTTTCCGCAGCCGCCGGATTTCCTGGGAACGACGTTCCTAAAGCAGATGTTGATTGAGTTGGTCGACGATGCCACCGTTCTACAAGCCCCAGCGGGCGACGATTTTGATGTCGTGACCGCACCGATGTGGGCCTTTCTTGAGGATTTGACCCCGCATCTGTGGCGTCAGGGGCGTGCGTACCCACAAACTGGCCCGCGTCAGCTACAGTTGATCAACGATGGCGAAACCGACCTGGCGATCTCGTTCTCACCGGGCGAGGCCTCTGCTGCCATTGCGAATGACCAGTTGCCCGAGAGTGTGCGCACCTATGTGCTGGACGGCGGCACATTGGGCAACGCGTCCTTCGTCGCGATCCCCTACAACTCCGGGTCCAAGGCTGGGGCGATGGTTGTTGCCAACACGCTACTGTCCGCTGAGGCGCAGTTGCGCGCCCAAGATCCCAACATCCTTGGCTACGGGACAGTGCTGGACATGGACAAGCTGACAACCGCGCAGGCGGAAGCGTTCGAAGCGCTTGATCTGGGTGTTGCCACCTTGTCGCCGGCCGAATTGGGTCAGGTGCTGGCTGAACCGCATCCTTCGTGGATGAGCAAGATTGAGGCCGAATGGATCGATCGCTACGGCGTTGCCAACTAAAACGTGGCGGTTAGCAGATCAAATAATGCAAAGGGGCGGCCCAATGGGCGGCCCCTTTTCGCAAGCGGACACCGGCTTCGGGCGGTGCCATTTTTAACGGTTCTGGCGTTGTTGGTGCCTGTGGCCGCAGGCCTTTGGGGCACGCTGATGCCTGCATTCGGGCATTTGCCTGCGGCGGGACACGTCGGGGTGTCACTCGTCGCGTGGGAGGCATTGTTCGATTGGCCCGGGCTTGGACGCGCGGTCTGGTTGTCGGTTTCGGTTGGGGTCGTCAGCACGCTAGTGGCCCTTAGCCTTGTGATGCTGATCGTGGCGGGCTGGCACGGTACTCGCAGCTTCCAGGTGCTTGAGCGTTTGTTGTCGCCCCTGTTGTCTGTCCCTCATGCGGCGGCGGCCTTTGGGATCGCCTTTTTGATTGCCCCGTCCGGGTGGCTGTCGCGCCTTTTGTCACCTTGGGCCACAGGATGGGCGCGTCCGCCTGACTTGTTGATTGTGCAAGACCCTTGGGGCGCGACCCTGATGGCAGGAATGATCGCCAAGGAGATGCCGTTTCTGCTGTTGATGACCTTGGCGGCCCTGAGCCAAGTGCGCCACGTGGATTACGCGAGGGTGACGCGCGCTTTAGGATATGGCCGGGTCAAAGGCTGGCTGATCGCGGTGTTCCCGGCTGTCTATGCGCAAATTCGTTTACCGGTCTATGTCGTGCTGGCGTACGGGATGAGCGTTGTTGATGTCGCCGTGATCCTTGGCCCAAACACGCCGCCGACGCTTTCGGTGCAAATCGTACGCTGGATGAGCGATCCGGATCTGATGCTGCGGATGCAGGCAGCGGCGGGGGCGTTGTTGCAACTGGCTCTTGTGGGCGCGGCGCTTGCTGCGTGGCGTGGGGCTGAATGGGCAGTCGCGAGATGGGGTCGGGCGTGGGCCACCGCCGGTGGTCGTATGCGCCGCGATTGGCCACTGCGCGCGGTGGGTCAACTGGCTGCGGTGACCTGTAGTGCGGCGGTTTTGGCTGGGCTTGGGGGCTTAGCAGTGTGGTCGGTTGCGGGGCGCTGGCGTTTTCCAGAGGCATGGCCTCAGACACTCAAGCTTTCGAGCTGGATGCGCCACGGGCCAGAGGCGCTGGAAGTCGCGGGTGTGACACTGTTCATCGCGGCGGTGGCTGTCCTGATCGCGCTCATTTTGGTTATCGGCTGCCTAGAGGCAGAGCACAGAGAGGGTCGCCCTATGAACCCAGCCGCCCTTTGGGTCCTCTACTTGCCGTTAATCGTGCCACAGGTGGCCTTTTTGCCCGGACTACAGGGATTGTTGCTTTGGTTAGGCTGGGACAGGGGGCTTTGGCCGGTGATCGCGGCGCATTTGGTGTTTGTGCTGCCGTATGTTTTCCTCGCGTTCGCGGACCCTTTCCGCGCATGGGATACCCGTCAGGCCACGGTTGCAGCCAGCCTTGGGGCCTCGGCCAACGGGGTTTTGTGGCGGGTCCGCATGCCAATGCTTTTGGCGCCACTTTTGACCGCTGCTGCCGTCGGGATCGCGGTCAGTGTGGGGCAATACCTGCCCACACTTTTGATCGGCGGTGGCCGTGTCTCGACCCTTGCGACCGAAGCTGTCGCTTTGGCCGCTGGCGGGGATCGGCGTGCCATCGGTGTCTGGGGCTTGGCGCAAACGGGGGCGGCTTTGTTGCCCTTTGCGCTTGCCTTGGCCTTGCCCGCGATGATCTATGCGCGGCGCAGGGGCATGCGAGGGGACTGAAATGGGGCTCAAACTAACAGATGTGACGATCACAGCACCGGGTGCGGATGCGCCTATGTTGGCGTTGTCGGCGCATGTCGCCCCGGGTGCTGTCCTGTCGATCATGGGGCCCTCCGGCGTGGGGAAATCAACGCTTCTTGCGTGGTTGACCGGCACGTTGCCCGGCGGATTTCGGGCCACTGGCAGCGCCGTTCTGTTGGGCCGCGATATCACTGACCTCGCGCCAGAAGCCCGACGTTTGGGCATTCTTTTTCAAGACCACCTGTTGTTTCCACATTTATCTGTAGGGGCGAATTTGGCCTTTGGGCTGGCCCCAAAGGTGTCCGAGCGCCGCGATGTTGTGGACCAAGCGCTCGCGGATATTGGTCTTGCGGGATACGCGCAGCGTGACCCTGCCACCCTGTCGGGCGGACAACGTGCCCGCGTGGCGCTTATGCGGATGCTGCTGTCGGAGCCTGAGGCGCTACTGCTGGATGAGCCGTTCTCACGCCTTGATGCAACTCTGCGCGATCAAATGCGGGAGCTTGTGTTTTCCCGTGCGAGGGCCAAGCAGTTGCCCGTGATTATGGTGACACATGACGCACAGGATGCTGAGGCCGCAGGGGGCGAGGTTCTGCACCTTAGAGCCGCCCAAGCAGTTCGGTGATCAGAGGGTTGGGAAACCGTCGTTCCAGCGTAACCGCATAGAAGTCCTCGCGTAGCGTCAAATCACCCGCGACCTGCAACCGTCCATCGCGAATTTCCTGTTCCACCACGATGGGCGGGATCACCGCTAGGCCAACGTCTTGGCGCACCAACAATCGGATCATTGCCATATCATCGGCCTCCGCCGCGATCAGGGGCCGGATGTTCCACTGCTCCATGAGGGCGTCAAAACCAGGCCGGATGGAGCTTTCGAATGTGGGTAAGATCACGGGATGCTGCGCAAGCAAATCACGAATATCCGCATGTGTTTTTACACGGGCATGGCTGCCCACAAGGACGACGTTTTGGCTGTCTAACTTATGGGCCAAATACTTGGTTGCCGCGTCGCGTGACGGGGGCGTTGTGGTCAGCACAACATCAAGGTTCAACGCCTCTAGGGCGGGGTATAGCTCTGCCGCGCCCCCGGATCGCAAGATAATCTCAACGTTTGGGCGCCCCAACAAAGGCCGCAAAAACTGCATCTGAAAGTTGCGCGACAACGTCGACAAAGCACCCACGCGCAACACCTGCTGGGATGCACCCGCGCCCTTGAGTGTGCTCAATAGCTCTTCCCCGGCTCCAAAAATCGTGTCGGCATGTTCCAGCGAAATGCGTCCCGCTTCGGTCAAGACCAGCTGCCTTCCGCGCCGTTCAAACAGCTTGTGACCTAAACGCGCTTCTAGGGATTTGATCTGTGTCGAAAGTGCGGATTGCGACAGGTTCAATCGCTCCGCAGTGCGGGTGAGGTTGCCGTCATGCGCGACGGCCCAAAAGTATCGCAAGTGGTGGTAATTCAGTTCAGCCATGGTTCTGTTAAACAGAATGATATCCGGCAAACAATGTATTTAATAAATGAAAAGGCAGACGCTACATCCTCTTCAAGCACAAAAGAGGAGAGCGTCCATGTCCAGTGTCATCCTATTCGGCCTCGCGCCACTGATCTTGCTTGCAGCGGGTGGTTGGATGTTCGCGCGTCCACCGGCACGCGGGGGGCAAAGTCTTCGCGTGGTTGAAAGCGCCGCGCTGGCCGCACTCACGGTGTGTGTCGTTGGGGCTGCGACTGTCATAGGGCAGGGCCCGCAGACATCGGCGTTGCTTGGTTTGAATGGATTGGGCTTTTCGATCCGGTTGGATGCGGTATCCCTGACGATGGCCCTGTTGGTCAGCTTTATTGGCTGGGTCGTATCGCGCTACGCCCGCACCTACATGGACGGAGAGACAGCACAGGCTGCCTTCATGGGCTGGCTCGGTGTGGCCCTTGGGTCGGTACTGTTGCTCGTGACGGCAGGCAATGTCGTGCAGTTGGTGGTGGGCTGGATTGGGGCAGGGATCGCGGTACAGCGGTTGCTTTTGACCTATGCGACACGGACTGGCGCGCAATTGGCGGGCCGCAAGAAAGCCATGGTGAACACCGGCTCAAACGGGGCTTTGGTTCTGGCGGCGATCATGCTGTACGCAGCGGCTGGCACCGGCGATATCGCAACGCTTTTGGCTGAGGCTGAGGCGACATGGATGTGGACCTTTGCCGCGATCCTTTTGGCGGTTTCGGCAATGCTGGCCTCGGCACAGGTCCCATTCCACGGCTGGCTGACCGAAGTGATGGAGGCGCCAACACCGGTGTCCGCGCTGCTGCACGCAGGTGTCGTAAATGCGGGCGGCTTCTTGTTGATCCGCTTTGCCGACCTGATCCTGCTGAACCCGGTTCTGCTGTCGGCACTGGTTTTCTTGGGCGGGGCGTCTGCTCTGATCGGCTCGATCGTGATGTTGACCCAACCCGCGATTAAAACGGCGCTGGCGTGGTCTACGATTGCACAGATGGGCTTTATGATCCTGCAATGTGGGCTTGGCCTCTTTGCCCTCGCGCTTTTGCACATCGTCGCGCACTCTCTTTACAAGGCTCACGCCTTTCTATCCTCGGGCGGTGCGGTTGGAGCGGTTGCGGCCATCCCGCGGCCCGGTCCGGTGGCCGTGCCCAATGGACGTGCGGTGCTACGGGCCTTTGGAATTGCGGTGGTGATTTTCGCGGCTATCGCGACGCTCTTTGGGTTGGCGGGCAAATCGCCCCAGGCCCTTGCGATGGGTGCGGTCCTTGTATTCGGCGTGGCCTACATGCTGGCCCAAGGCTTGGCCGATAGTGCGCCCAAGGCCCTGACACAGCGGATGGCAGTCGCTTCGCTGGCCACGACGATCGGCTACTTTTCACTGCAAACTTTGGCTGTGTGGATCACCGCGGGAACACTTCCTCCCGCGCCGATCCCCGGGGCGTTGGGTTGGTTCCTGATCGGGATCACGGTGATCTCCTTCGGGTTGCTTGCAATGGCGCAGGCGTGTTTCCCGCTGTGGGTCCATCACCCCGCCGCACAGGGCTTGCGGGTCCATATTTCTAACGGTTTCTACCTCAACGCTGTGCTTGATCGCATGATCGGCAGCTGGTCCAAATCTGACGCGAAAGGTGCCTAAGACATGCTGGTTCAAAACACACAATTCGATGGTCCAACACTGGAATTGTTTGCAAAAGCGGACATCGCATCGCGCGCCATTCCGCCCATGTGGGCGCTGGCGGAAACTGTCGCGGTCAACCCGTTTCTGGGCCAGACCGGTGAGCCACTGATGCTGACCGCGGCGCGGTTGGAAAAGGTTGCGGGCATCCGCGTCACGCAACTGCGGACTGATCTGGTGTCCAAGATCGACAAAGGTGAAATCACGTTGGCAGATTTGGATGCTGCTATCGCGACAAACCCCGAAGGGCTGCCTGCAACGGCTGCTGAGCTTTACGAGGCGGCATCCTCAAACACGTCACCGGCACCTGTTGCTTTGCCAACCATCGCAGCCCTTGCCGCAGATGTGTCGGGCATCGATTGGCCGCGCCTGATCGAAGAGCGGATTGGTCACTGGGCCGCGAGCCACTTTGATGCCGGACAGGCCCTATGGCCCGCACCAGCTATGGCCGCTTTCCCCGCTTGGCACGGCTTTGCTAAGCGCGATATCACGCCGGAAATTCAAGGCCTCAAGGGGTTTTCTGAATACGTCTCCAAGCTGCCGCCGTCAGGTGCGCTTGCACTAGCGTATTCGGCTGAGACACTCGGTGTGATGCCGCAAGAGGCTGAACTGTACTTCCACCGCCTGCTTTCGACCCTTGGTGGCTGGGCGCAACTCGCGCGGCGTGACGCTTGGGCGGCTGAGCAATCGGGCACGCGGGATGAGGCCGTGACCGACCTGTTGTGCATTCGGATCGTGTGGGAGGCTGCGTTGTTTGAGATGTACCGCGCCGAAATCGGTGCGGTCTGGTTGGATACTTTGGCCGAGTACGCCAAGCCACTGACGCCCACAGCGGATCATCGGATCGACTGCGCCTTGCAACTAGCCGCGGAACTGGCAGCGCAACGCAAGTTGGTCGCGCAAATGGCGGGCCGCACCCCGGTTGCGGGGCCAGAGCGGGCGGCCGTTCAAGCTGCGTTCTGCATTGACGTCCGGTCGGAGGTGTTCCGGCGCGCGCTTGAAAACCAAAGCGATGATGTAGAAACAGTTGGGTTCGCGGGCTTCTTTGGGCTGACAATTACCCACCAACCGGTGGCATCGGATGTAACGCAAGCGCTCGCACCGGTTCTGTTGTCGCCCGCGCTTAGGGCCAAAAGCGGCCATTCCGCTGAGCAAGATACCGATTTACGGCTTGCGGCTCGGGCTAAGCGGGCATGGGGCCGGTTCCGGCAGGCGGCGGTCGGCTCGTTTGCGTTTGTGGAGGCGGCGGGTCCGCTATACTTGCCGAAACTCATCAAAGACACCTTTGGCGCACCGGCCAAGGTGGCGGGTGGCCCAGTGCCGGTCCTGACGACGGATTTGTCCCTTGAGGACAAGGTGACAGCGGCCAAAACGGTCCTTGGTGCCATGTCCTTGCGCGCACCCTTCGCGCGGGTCGTCATGATCACGGGCCACGGGGCCGAAGTAGTGAACACACCCTTTGAGAGCGCGATGCATTGCGGTGCCTGCGGTGGCAACACCGGTGAGGTGAACGTCCGTATCCTGGCGCAGCTGCTGAATGACCCAGAGGTGCGCGCCCAGATCGATGTGCCGTCCGATACGCTCTTTGTTGGTGCGCTGCATCATACGACCTCTGACCGGGTGGATATGTTCGACGCGGATATCGATGTTGGTGCGCATGGTGACGATATTGCGCGTCTCAAACTGTGGCTCAGGGCCGCTGGGGCCGAAGCGCGGGCCGAGCGGGCAGGCAGCCTTCCGGGGGCCAAAACGCAGGCTGATCTGGTGGCGCGCGGCTTGGATTGGGCACAGGTACGGCCCGAATGGGGACTTGCCGGGTGTTCCAAGTTCATCGCGGCCCCTCGGGAGTTGACGCGCGGTCTGGATCTGGGTGGGCAGGCGTTCTTGCATACATACAACCATCATGCGGATGCCGAAAAAGGCGTGCTAGAGCTGATCCTGACGGCCCCAGTCGTCGTGGCAAGTTGGATTTCGTTGCAATACTACGGCTCGGCTGTGGCGCCTGAGGCGTTTGGCGGCGGCAACAAGCTGGTTCACAATATCACTGGCGGTGTTGGCGTGGTGGAGGGAAATGGCGGGAACTTGCGCGCCGGGCTGCCGCTCCAATCAGTGCATGATGGTGATAAACTCAGGCATGATCCGCTTCGGCTGTCGGTGGTTATTGCGGCCCCGATTGAAGACATGAATGCGGTTCTGGTGAAACATCCCGGCGTGGCGGACTTGTTCGATAATCAATGGCTACATCTCTTGGCGATGGACGACGAGGGTCAAATTACGGCGCGCTACGATGGCCATGGAAAGTGGAGCAGCATTGGGGTTGAGGCGGCTCTGATCGCGGCTGAATAAGCGGCCACCACAGATCGGCGTGAAGAGGCGGCTTTGGGCGGCCTCTTCACCGTTTGGGACGCGTCTATAGGTGCGATTTGCGTACTTTAATCGGTGTGAAAACTGGATGATTTGGGCATTTTGGGCGTCGCTTATTGTGCTGTGAGCGGAAAAATTATCTAAAGATAGAAATCTGATGTGGTGGCTAACGTATGATGTTGACCGCGTGGCTCAGCGTGAGAAATTCAGCAATCGCGCGGCGCTTTGAGGGTGGGGATAGTGCTTTTGCCAACCGTGAAAATCACCGTTCTCTAATCCATCTTATTGAATGTCTTGTTGTCTGAGGTCGTATCGCTGGCCTTGCTTTTTCCACTTAAGTCATTGAATATATTTTTTAATAATTCATTACCCTGCCTGATCTGTGCTGGATGCAAAAGAACTTTCGGCTCCCCGAGGGTTTTGATCAACTCTCAAGTTCTGGCTTGATTGATTCAAATTTTGGAAACCGCTTAGTGATTTGTTAACCTACATTTACAGCGAATCGATTTGTTTAGATTTCGCGAGCTTAGTAATTGGAAGGTGGTCTTATGAATTTTAATATATCTTTAGTGCGCGGAGGGGTGCTCGCTCTTGCGCTGACAACATTGGGGGCGGCTGCTCATGCAGCAGGTTCTGTAGGTTGGCTTAATCCGGCCAATGGGTCGTCGTTTCCTGTTGGGACGATGGCGATGCCTGATGGGCAGGCCAACGCGTCTGGTGTGATTGGGGGCGGGCTTGATCTTGTACTTGCGCTCGATGGGTCAGGCTCCATGGGATCGAGTGTTACCTTGCCTGATGGCAGCAGCGTTCGTCGCGATATTCTTCAGCAAAACGCAGCGAACGCGCTAGTGAATAGCTTGCCCGCCGGTTCAAATGTTGGGGTGGTTGAATTTACGAGTTCTGGCTTTGTGCGTCAGGCGCTGACACCTATCCCATCGGCGGGAGTGACCAATGCGATCAACTCAGTTGTCGCAGGTGGTGGTACTGATATTCGCGACGGCATCGTTGCTTCCGATAATGAACTTGATGCGAATGGCAGAGCAGGAACCAGCAAACAAATTCTACTGATTTCTGATGGCGGCAGTACACAATCAGTCGCGGTTGCGGCGGCGGCTGCGGCATTAGCAGACGGCTACACAGTGAATACAGTTGGGTTCCCCGGGGCGTCAAACACGGTTCTTCAAGCGGTGGCAACAGCGGGCGGCGGGACGTTTGTTAACTTCTCAAACAACCCGCAGGACATCGTGAACATCTTTAGTGGTGGTGCTGGCGGCGTCCTCGTGGGGGTTGATGGCGTTGAGATCACCGATCCCGACGGCAACACCTTTGCCGGTACAGTTGATGCGCTGGGGAACTTTAAGGTGCCAGCCTATAACCTTAAGCTTGGCGCCAATACGTGGACGGCTGTTGCAACCTTCTCGGATCAAACCACTGCAAGCCAGTCGTTGACCCTGTTCGGCACCAGTGCTGGTGGTGGCGGTGGTGGCAACCCAACCGCGCCAATTCCGCTACCGGCGTCTGGTCTGCTTTTGGGTCTTGCACTGGCAGGCTTTGGCGTTGCGCGTCGTCGTCGCGGCTAAGTTAAGTGGCTACCGTGCTATTGAACCGTCCGCGTGGCTATCACGCGGGCGGTTTTTGATGTTACGCTTTGATTATTTTGCAGAGTTAGGAATTTTCATGCCGCGTCGTGCCGCTCTTCGTTTCGCAATTTCGACTTTTCTGCTGTCTACCGTTTGGCAGCCTGTAGCAGCCGGGATCGTTGATCCTCTGATGTGGAAAAACACCCCGTCTCTTGATGGCGCGGTACAAGCGCCGGCGTTTCAAGCCCGTTTGAATAGTGATATTTTAGCAGAGCGTTTGCGCAGCCGCGCCGATCTGGGCGGCATTGAAGCCCGCGCAGAAGAGTTACTTCAACTTAATCCGGCAGACGGCATGGCGCGCGTTTTACTGGCCATCCTAAAGACGGTGCAGTCTGACATAGAAGCCGCGCGCGGGTTGTTAGAACCTGCAGCCGTAGGTGACGCGCGTCTGCCAGAAGTGGAGTTGTCGATCGCACGCGCATTGATTGCCCGCGAAGAAGGTACGCTAGAGCGCGCGCTGATGGCCGCTCGCCGGGCTGTTGCCTTGGATGGATCGCACCCTTACGCCCACAACGTGTTGGCGACGGTTGTGTATCGTCGCGATGGTCCTGCGGCGGCTTTGACGCATATGGAGCGCGCTGCGCAACTGGCGCCCGATGGTGCCACGTATTGGGCCAACTTTGGTGCGACGTTGGCAGAGGTGGGATTCCTTGATCGTGCGCAAAGTGCGCTGAGCCGCGCAGTTGAGATCAATCCCGTTGCTTGTGATGTGCTGATTGGTTTGGGGCGGTTGGACATGTTGCGGGCGCAGCCCCTTGATGCGGCACAAAGCTTTTCAAGGTGTTTGACGGCGCAACCGGAAAACCCAAACGCCGCGCGAGGTCTCGCCGTGTCTTTGATTGAGGCACGAGACTTTGAAAATTCGCGCGCGATATTAGATCGTTACGCGGCCCTAATTCCAGATGCGTCAATGCTTCGGGTCGAAGCAGCGCTCAGAGCCGGCAATGGTGCTTCCGCTCAGGCCGCTCTCTCCGAGATGGAGCCGAGTGATTTGCGGCATCTTGCCGTTGGGCGCCTGGCGTTAATGCGGTCTGATGCTGAGGCGGCATTATCGGCCTTTGAACAGGTTGCAGAAACGCCTGCCGGGCGCTTGGGTGTCGTTGCGGCACAGCTGACTTTGGGGGGGGATGCTCCGGTTGGTTTGGCGGAGGAGGGCGCAGAACACGCTCTGCTTGCAGCCTATGGATACCTCGTCAACAGTGACCCTGTACAAGCATTAGCGGCGCTTACCGAGGCTGCCTACGCAGTGCCCGGTTTTGCAACCGATGGGCTAAGCGTGGCTGATCTAGCCAACATCACCCCTGAAACTGCGCGCGCCATGGCGGGCCCTTTATATCTACGGTTATCGCATACAGGCGGGGCTGCCGCGCAATTGCGTCAGATTGCTGAGGCTAATCCAGATGACGTTCTAGCCGCATTTTTCGCGGCAGAAGCGGCGGCGCGTGTTGGCGCGCCATCCATTGATTTGCTTAACAGCGCGGCACGTATCGATCCCGAGTTTGTGGTGGTTCAGATCATGCGCGGCAATCATTTCTTCGCCGCACGCGATGCGCGGGGCGCGTTTGAGGCCTACGGCGCCGCGGCCCAGATCCGCAAAGATCCAGACGTTTTGGTAAAGCTTGGCTTGCTGGGCGAAACACTGGGTGAGGATGCAGCCGCTGAGGCTGCGTATCGCGCATTTTTGTCGATCCAGCCAGACAGCTATATCGCGCTGAACCAGTTGGCTTGGTTCTTGGCGGTCCGAGCCGACGATTTGTCTGAGGCGACGGAATTGGCGCAAAAGGCGCTGGCCTTTCAGCCTGGCAATGCGGCAATCCTCGACACATTGGGTTGGATCGCCCTGCGGAAGGGGAACGTCGATCTGGCGCTAGAGCGGTTGGAGGCTGCGACCATCGCAGCAGACGGCGGGGCGCCAGAGATTGAGCTGAACTTGGTCGAAGCCTTGATCGCGGCGGGCCAAATTGATCGCGCCCGCACCACACTTGCGCCCCTTGTTACGCGGGTCAAGAACACACCGCTGCAACCACGAGCGGATGCACTTGGATCGCGCATAACACCGTAGTGCGTGATCGTTATATTACTGTGCGATTATGAATATGGCTCCGGCGGTAGGTGCCGCAGTGAGGTCTAAATAATTCAACAAAAGCAAAGGCCCAAACCTCTGCGGTTCAGCCCCCGGAGCTTCGATGTCCACATCGAACCGCTACAATCAAGTGGATAATGAATTGCTATCATCCAAGACATCAAAGTCCCAACTATAGTGGCTGTTGTTCAAGCCTTCGGATTTATCTGACCATGACATCGACCTGCGTTGCGCTCGTT
>NZ_CEZFMW010000072.1:0-17653 GCF_982993085.1 Thalassobacter sp.
CAGGCGCGCCGGCGACGCCAGAGACGCGGCGCTTGAGTTGAATGGTATTGGCCATTAGAAGAAGCCTCCGTTGATAGGTGTGTCTGTGGGCAGAATGGTGATGCCCGGATCCCCCTGATCGCCTTTGTCTCCTTGAGGACCTGGCTTGCCGTCTGGACCTGGGGCGCCCAAAAGCCGGATGCGTGTGGCCCCCACAGCGATCCGGATCTTAATGGGCGCGGCGCCGGAAGATCCGCAGGGGCCCAAGCTGGGGAAGGGCGGGCGCGCGCCCTGTGGAGGACAGGCACTCATGGCAGGCCTCGGGTCACGGGCAGCATGACGGGGATCTCCAAGATAAAACTCAAAGGCAGAGCGGGACGGACATCCACACGAACCATGTCCAGAACAACAGAGCCGGGGTCCAAGTTTGCAGTGTCTTGCGCGGGGATAATCAACGACAGCAGGCAATCATTTTGCCGCATCAGCGTGCCCTCCTCTGTCCTTAAGGTCGCCAGGACGTCTGGGGCGGAAGGTTTGAGGCGGACCTGTGCGATGATCTCTGCGTGCTCTGCAAACAGCGGCGCCTCGGTTTCCAGATCCAGACGGTAGGCATAGCCAATGAGAATGGCAGGGCCTTCCACGATTGCGACACTCATGGCGCCCACCCGCAGAGATCTACACCCAGCTCATTATGGGCCAAGATCTGGGCGAGGGTCCGATCCGTCAGCACATCTTGGCGCGACGGCCGAATGGGCGCGGCCCAATCGCAATCCGCGTGCAAGCCTCGCGGCTCAATCGCGCATCCAGCGGTCAGCCCGACGCTGAAGATCAGCCCGGTCAGCGTTTTGAACCTCATGGCGGATCTCCTGTGATGTTTGCATGGCGCGAATGCGGGCTTCCGCGCTACGAATGGAAAGCTCAGCCCCTGCAGCGTGGCGGCCCTGGCGGAAGGCGATCCAGAGCGCGCTCAAAAGGGCAAAAGCAATGGCGCCGTAAAAGACAGCCCGCTGGCCAAGGCCTGCCAGCAATGCGCTGACGACGCGGATCATAGTGTTTTTCCCGTGCGGTGATCGTCGATCCGGGCCGCTTTTGCGCGAAGTGCATAGATGACGACGCCGACGAACACAGCCGCGCCGATCCACGGCAGGACATTGGAAAGCATGTTCTCAAGCCCGAACAAAGAGAACGCACGCCCGGCCATATCGCGTGCCTGTTCTGCCTCGACCAACGCTGGCGCGATCTGGCTGCCGATCGATCCCGCCGCGCCAATGACACCGAGACCGATCTGCGCATTGGATGCTGTTACGATCCGGCTTTCTTTTGGCACCTCAGATGCACGCGCGGGGGCAACCTCGCGAGAAGAGGCTTTTTCTAGCGCTTCGCTCAGCGCCACATCGATGATGGGGACGAGCGGCAGGCTGTTGTCATCGCGGAAGGCCAAAATAGCCGCTCTGGTGCGAGCCCCAACAATCCCGTCGATATTGCCAACTTCATGATAGCCGAGATCTTTTAGATGTCCTTGCACCGCCTCGACGGACAGCGTCACGCTAGGCACCACATTGCCTGCACGCCGTACTCCGAGCAGCTTTGAGACCGGATAACGTTTGATGTTCACGGCATCATTCTGATTGCCGCCAAGACCCCAAACCCAAGCGCCGTCAATCCGATCGATGAAGAACACATGGCCTTGCCAACTTGAGCGGCCGCGCTGGATCACACCGATGTCACCTTGCTGGGCATCCGCGGTCTCCACCGGGACACCCCAGTCGAGATATGACCGCGCGGTCAGCTTGCGGGTAGACCGGATCCCAGCCCGCTCGAGACAGTGCCCGACGAAGGCTGCGCACCAGGCGACGCTGTCATGTTCCACCCAGTCATGACCGACTGAGGCATACATCTCTATGATGACGGGATTGTCGGCGGGGCCTGGGCCTTCGCTCAAGCCGATGTAGCTGCGGGCAATGTCAAACGGTGTCATGATCTGCTCCCATGTAAATGCAAACAGCCGCCCCAAGGGACGGCTGCGATCATAGTGTTAGATTTTTGGGTTTCAGGCGGGCGATCTCACCCGGCACCGGCCCCTTCAAAGACGGTGTCTTTGGCCTGCATCAGCCAATCATCCACGGCGGCGGCAACAGACGGGCCAATGCCCGCCAGACCCATGAGCTGGATTTCAAAGAGGCCTTTGGTGTTTTCGGGATCACACCAATGGCCGCCATGGGCGAGTACCAATTGGCGCATGGTTGCCACTGGATCCGCGGCCTGCTGCAGCTTTGTCAAAGCAGATGCGAGCGTCTTCATGACATGATCTCCTCTCTTCCCCTCTTGCGGGTGCAAATGGTCGTTTCGAGCCGCAGCTTCAAGTCCTTGAATGGCCCATGCCGGCTACTTCTTGCGACAAAGCCAAGCCGCCAGCAGAGCTTCCGCCCCACGTGGCCCCAGATAGGCGAGCGTGGCCACAAACCCGGTGGAGACGGGCTGCGACAGCCCAATGTAGCGCGCGCCAGCCTCTCCAATTAGGGCCATGCCGACGGCGACGGGGATTTCCCACAGGAGTTCTTTGCCAAAAAAGCGGCGATTGCCGAGCTTTACTTCACCCGAATGCCACATCAGCCGACCGGTAAAGGCGCCGATCAGCGTGGTCACGGCGCCGCCAAACAGCGCGTTCATGGTGTCAATAAATCCGCTCTCGCTCATAGGCGCGCCTCCTCCAATTCTGCCACTCGGGCAGACAATTCTTTGACGGCCTCAATCAGCAGACCGGTGATATTGCCATAAGCGACTGAGAGCTGACCGGTTTGCGCATCCGCCCGCACTACCTCTGGCAGCACTGCCTCGACCTCCTGAGCAATCACCCCGATCTGGCGGCTGCCACCCATGGTGAAGCGCACACCGCGCAAGGCACTGACCAAGGCCAGCGCGTCGACGATGGTCTCGACCTCCGCCTTCAACCGGGCATCAGATGAGGACACAAAGTTCGGGGCCGTGACGACGCCGGTGAAGGTCGCGCCAGCGAGCGCAGCCTTCGCCGAGATCGCCGCGTCATAGTCGGCGGCGGATTTCGTCGCCATGGTCCCGAGCCCGATGTTGGTCCGTGCCACGGCGGTGTTCGCAAGCCCTGCCAGATTGCCGGCCGCATCCAAGAGCGCATCCCAGCCTGTGTTCGTCGCGTTTCTGCGCCTGAGCACTGGCGGCGATACCGAAGTGTCGGCCCAGAGCATACCTGCCGTCGTCGCTGTTGGCGCTGATGCCCCGGCACTCGTCGATTGCAGTGCCGCAATCACCTCATTGATGCGGGCCCGAACAGCCGCGCCCGCATCATTGGCAATCGTAAAGCTGGAGGTTTGCGTCATCTCAGCGTTTTCCTGTTGCGGTCATTGGTCGGATTTCAGCGAACACGTCAGGCCACCTCATCGGCATAGAGCCGCAATTGGCTGACGATGGGCGTGTAGGACGCGTCCTTCGTCGTCAGATGCGCCCGCGCTTCCACCGCGCGGGCTTCGATTTCATGGTTGTCGAGCCGGCCCCAGGGACCCCAGGTGGGCGACGTGCTTGGGTCGTCGTCGGTCTCGCGGATCTCAAAAAGCACATCGATTTCTGCGCCAGCGGACCCATCAAAATCCGCCCAGGTGTCCATCAGCGCGGTGCGGGCATCGATCCGATCGTTGAGTGCCAGCGCTGCGACGCCGATCTCCGAGCGCAGGCGCAAGCGTGTTACCGCTCCAAGATCAAGCCCGGCAGCGAAGCCATACTGCCCCTCCATCGCGGTCACCTGCGTCACACCATTTGCGGTTGTCGTGGCGAGCGTCAGGTTCGACCCTGTCACCTGCAGGTTGGTTTTTGAGCCAACAAAACCAGGATCGGCTTGGAGAAAGTCCAGTGTCGAGAAGGCCAGCACCTGCGCGCCCTTGGTGGTGACGCGGGTTTCAGGCCCGGCGCGACCGCCGCTATCTTCCGCGCGCACCAGATAGGTGCCAGGCTTCAAGGGCACGACGGCAATGGCCTCGCCGCCGGAGACCCGGTCCATCGAATAGCTATCGGCCCAGGTGGCCGTCGCTTCTTTCGAATGCCGGATAACGACATTGCCTCCAACGCGCACATCAGGATCCACCGACCGCGTCCATTTAAGGATCGCAAGTCCTCCCGCCGTTTGCAGCGTCACATTCTCAAGCTGTGCCGGTGGGGCGGTGAGCCCGAGGATTTCTGCTTGGGTCTCCTGCCAAGGCGAGGAGACGCCCAGAACCGAGATGGCTTTGACGCGGAAAGCCCAGTTGCCCGGCGCGATATCGCGGATTTCCAGCGTGGTGCCATCCGTCCGGCCATAATCGATCCAATCCGCAATACCCGCGGGCTTCGCTTGCAACTGATAGGCCGCCACAAAGCCGGAAGGGGCTGCTTCCCAGCTGATCTTGGCCAGAACTTTGAGCCCACCGCCATCCCGCGTGACATAGAGATCTTCCGTGACCTGCGGTGCGCCGGGGGCTGGAATATCATAGGCATTGGGAAGCGCTGTTCGTGGGGCTGCCGCGTAGATCTGCTCTTCCGAAGCTGACCAGTCATAAACCAAAGGCGAGGTCTCGCGGAGCACCAGCTCCGGTAGCAACAACGGACCATCGCCTGAGGCCGTCAGATCCAGGCTCACCCCATGGACTTCAAAGGGTTTGGCTGCAAAGCCCCAGCGCGCATAGGAGAGCGTCACAACATCCCCGACGGTAGCTGCCCAGGCCGAGAGTTTGCCAGACAAGCGCACCGTCATCTGCCGACGTGCGCGTTCGAGCTCGATCTTTGCAAGCCGCTGCGCCATGGCCGCCGAGATCGTGAAGGGCAGAGAGATATCCCGCCATTTCTGTTCGCCACCGTCCTCGGCCACATAGAGAGCGCTTGAATAGGCCGGGAAGTCATCCGGCTGCCAATCGTTCTCGGGACTGACGAACTGCCCCCGCACGCCGTTGAAGTTCGACGACATGGTCACGCGCGTGGCTAAGGTCAGCCCACCTTCACGGATATGATCCGCGGTCAGCGCCACGTCCGGGGCCCGCCATGCCCCTGCATGGATGCGCCAAGACCCAGCGGAGAAAGCGCAGCGCCCAGCGAAGGACGAGAGCATCCCCTCGATAATGGTTTTTGGGACCTCGGAGAGTGTGATCACCCCATTGCAGGCATAGCGCGGCTCAGAGCCACCGCCTGCGAGAGGAACGGTCTCGTCGCAGATGTTCGCTGCCTCAATGAGGGACATCTCGTCGATCCCATCCGGCTCACCAATGCGTGCGCCGATGCCCCAAGTGGGGTTCGCCATATAGTCAGCCAAGCAAAGAGCGGGGTTTTCCGAATAGCCTGCTGTTTGCGTCCGCGGGTCCCAGATGTCGTTCTTGCCCTCGATATCCACCGTGATGTTCGGGATCCCGCCCGGAAAGGCGTCCTGATCATAGGTCAGCCGCAACTGGATCGCGGCACAACCCCGCAACCGGTGATCTTCCGTCCACTTGTCGGGCAGGTCGGCTTGCAACCCCGCAAAAGCGGTCTGGTCCGCTCCGCCGAGTTTCTTCTCAACAAGAACTTTGCCAGCCCAACGACCTTGGGCCTCGCCATCTGCGTCGAGGGCCATTTCACCTTCAAAGTAAATCGCTCCAATGGATTTCACCCTATGCGAGGCCAGCACGATCACCAGATCGAGGAACTTATTGTCTGATCCTGAGGCGTGCAGGAAGACGATGACCCCGCCCTTGCGGGCGCGCCCATAGACCAGATCGCGTGGTACCACCGGCTCGCGGATCGTCACAGTGCGCGGCTGCATCGTGGTCTGCGGCTTTGGCATCAGGGCCTGCGCTGCGGTGGACAGCAAAAGCGTGCCACCAATCCGCAGAAGGGCCGCACCAATACCACCTGCGGCCAAGGTTGCACTGATCGCCCCCGCAACTGCGGTAACAGCAGAGACGACAAAGGGCATGGGCGGTGTCCGGTTTTGCAGGGCCGTCTTCGGCGTAGGTCAAAGTGCGGTCTCGTGGCGTGCCGTTGACAAACCAAGGATCTAAGTCATGTAGCAGGCTAACGCTACGTCAGGCGCTTCCAGGCGGAGAGGGCTGGAAGAACAAGGGCGGCCGGAGACCGAGCAGTACCCAAGCTGCGTGACCGTTGGATCTCGGCAAGACCCTTAGCGCGGCTCGGGAAGGGAGGCCTGAGCCGCGCAGTTGCGCCATAAAGCCAAGTGTCGACTAAACAGACCAAGCAAGGCGGCAGGCGGTGAGCGGCACGCTCACAAGCCCTTCAGGCACCATCCCGACCGCAGCTCTGCCGGTGCAGATCCCAAAGCCAAGACCGGTATCCGCGAGAACAAGGTCGCCGCGCTGCGCAAGAAGCACAGACGGGCGTGGCGCGCCCAAGATCGCGCACCCCATGTCTTCAAGTGAGACCCAGCCGAGACGGCGCATCACACGCTGCCCCCCGAGCGCAGTGGTGTAGCGTCCGCGCCAGAGAGCAGCGATATCTTCGCCGCCCGTGAGGATCATGCGCGTTTCAAAAGCAAAGGTGGGGCAGTCGTGGACGGCCCAGACGAAGGGCTTAGCACGTGCCGTATCGATGGCTTCGGCTAGAAGGTGTTCCCACTGGTCAACTTTCAAAGCATAGTCCTCAAATGAGCATTATTTTTGGAAGGATAATTGTGAATGTTTAGGGTCTTAGGCCATTTATGGTTCACTCTGGTGGCACTCCTTACCGTAGCATCCCTTTCACTGAATGTTGGGATCCTAGCTTTCGGTACGATTGCCACCAAAGCAAGCGTGGCTTTCGAGGTGCTGACAGGAACCACGTCAACGGTCACAGATTTACGCAATCAGCTTAAAGCTAAAGAAATGCGGATCTCGTCGCTGTCTGACGAAGTAGCGTCATTGAAACTGCCCAAAGTTACGTATCGTGGAAAGCCATATCTCATCAAAGATGCAGTGTCTGATACCGCAGATCGCGTCTCTACAAGGACTGCTATTGCGGCATCGCGCAGTGCGTCTTCTGTTGTTGCAGAGTCGATACCCTATTTGGGCATTGCTGCGATTCTTGGGGTCGCTGCTTGGGACATAAAAGATAGCTGCCAAACAATGAAAGATCTGCACGAATTAGACCTAGCCTTTAATCCTGACAAAGAAATTGACGCGGAAGCGGCAGAAATCTGCGGCTTAAAACTACCTAAGCGTGAAGATATTTGGGCGTCGGTTAAGTTAAACGCAGCTGAGAGTTGGCGTCAGGCTGGTGATTATGTGTCAGACCTGCCGGAATTTGAATGGCCTTCACTTTCAACTCTTGCTTTCTGGCAGTAGTTCATCCCCGCCCCCAAGTAATCTCACGATCCTGGATCGCGGTCACGTATTCAAATCCAAGATCGCCCGGGAACAGCACCTGCTGGCTTTCATGCGTGTAGCGCCAAGTGCGCGCCACGGTGAGATCGATCAGACGGCTCTCATAGCTGATGGTGATCGTGCAGGTATTGGCGTCATCCTTGATTTCGGGAACATCAAGTCGGCCCGAGAAGGCCTGAACCGGGTCGGCGATGATGCTGCCATTCTCAGCCAGCAGTCCCAGCCAGATCCTGCCCGGCAGGCCCTGACGCGCTTCCTCGATCGCCATCTGCACCAGGTCCAGCGGTACACCAGACAGTGACACGGCTGTGCCTCCTGCCACGACCTCGCCGGTTTCATCAAGCGAGCCGAGGCCCAAGAGCGACCCAGCCCCAGCCCAGATCTGCTCGTTCCAACTGACCTCTCCCAGACCTGACCAGATACGCACCCAGCCCGTGGCGAACTGCCCCTCGAAGAAGATGACCGGCCGTAGGCTATGATCAGCCAGCGCAGTGGCGAAGGCCAAGGTGAGATCGCGGCTCATCAGAGGGCCTCCCGGGCTGAGATCGTAAAACGGTGCTGATCCGCGCGGCTGATGACCGAGGGAACCGGGGCTGTTAGCCGCAACAGAACCGACGGGGCATCAAGGCCGAGCAGCGTACCGACCGGAACTGAGGCCCTAAGCGGCGGCACGAAGGCGAGCGTGGCCTCGCTGCCCAAAGGCGTTACATCTGCCGTCAACTGATAAAGCCGCGTGGTGGCATCCGAACCCAGCTGGAAGAAATCTCCTGCGCCAAGCCCAAGCCCCCAACCTGCCGTGCGAAGGGTCGAGGCTCCCGCAACCTGCGCCTCGGTCACGTAAGGAGTGCTCAGCCCCACCGGCACCTCGATAGAAGGGTCTGGAAAGAGAAACCGACCCCGCAATCCACCAAGAGCGGTGAAGAAGGCCGAGAGCCGACGGGCCGGTGCCCCTTGGGTCACCGCCATCTCAAACTGGTACTCCCACCACGACGCCCCCCAGTCTTGGATCTGGGACGTGCCAGTAAAGGGTGAGCGGGCCTCCGCCACAGACGTAATCAGCCGCCGCTCGAGCGAAGACACGAGCGTCAGCGGCAAGACAGGAATAGCCATGATTTTAGATCACCTGGCCCCGGCGTCGGCCATCGGCCACGCTTTCTTTCGCAATGCGCGCGATCTCGGGAATGGCCGCGCGTAGACGTGCGTCGATCTGCTCGGCCACGCCCATCTGTGCACCGCGCGCGTCGATATTGACGGTCACGCCCGCGCCAGTGCTGCCGCCAGAGCCATAGCTTGCCGCCTCGCGCCGGTTCAGCACCCGCTCGCCCCGCTGCAGGATCGTTGGAACTTCATCAGGACGGAGCCCCGCCCAGGAGCCAACCGACCCCACGGCCCCACCGCTGTGCATACGCGGCGCACCGGCAAAAACGGCTGCAGGCACAGAGCGCGTGTGGCCGGAGATCCCAACTATGCCGCCGGCATGGGAGACCGCAGCCGCAACAAAGCCGCCTCCACCAAAAGCACCTGAGAGCGCGTTGGCGATGGGCCCCAGTACAGCCCGCTTGAACGACAGGACGGCAAGGTCCGCTAGGATGGAGCGCACAAGCCCTTTGAAGTCGAACTTGCCGGTCTCGACAAAACTCCGGAACGCGCTTTCGGCGCCAGAAAAGGCGCTGGAGAGGGTTTCGCCCAGGCCTTTGCCCCAGTTCAGCGCATCCGTGGCATAGGCTTGAAGAGACTCCGCGACCGCGCGCCACCCGGTGGCGATCCGTTCGCCAGCGCTCCCGGCTGCACCACCAGCTCGGCCCATGGCAGCCGAAAGCCGATCTGCTGAGACAGTCGCCTCATCCAGCGCCGCCGCGCCTTCTTCGCCGGTGCCCGCAACGGCATCGCGAAGCGCGCCCCAGGAGGTCAGCGGAGCCGTTGCGCCATTGGCGAGATCGGTCGCGGCCTGACGGTAGGTGTTCGCAGTGGCCAGTGCCTCGGTCGCGATGGCGTCAAGGCCCAGGTCAGGGGCCTTGAGCGGGTTGTCCTCGAAGGCTCGGCGAAACGCCTCTGCCGCAGCCGTTCCGGCATCTGCGGAAGCACCGGCAAACGGGTTCGGAATTTCGCCGAGACTGATTTCGCCGATTTCGCCAAAGGTGGTCTCGATCCCCACAGCCGCCAGCGCATCTCGAATGCGCCCCGTGAAGGCATCAATTCGGCGGATTGCACCATTCAGCATGGCCTCGATCCCGTCGAGCATGCGGTTAGCCGCCGAGAAGACCAGATCTCCGATCACATCCGGCAGACGCGACCAGATCTCGCGCACGGCAAGAAGCGCGCCCTTGAAGGTGTTGGCGGTCGTGTTGCCAAAGGCGACGACACTCTCGATCGCTCCAGCCATCCCGGTCGCAGCATCGGCTTTGAGATCATAAAACATGGCTGTGGCGCGCGACCCGGCCGCGTTGGCGCCCATTTTGATCCGGTCCCAGACCTCGACCGCGACGTCTTTCAAGAGGCCCATGGCCTCGCCGAAGCCGCCTGCGCCGGAGGCCAACCGGGTGAACCAATAAACCAACTCGCCTGCGCCAACGATCAGAGCACCGATCCCGGTGCGGATCAGGGCACCTTTCAGGACGACCAGCGTCGTTGCCAAACCCCGCACCGAGAAGGCCGCGGCAGCCATGGCCGCGACCCAGCGACCGGCAAGGAAAGTAGCGAAGGATCCGGCATAGACCGCCAGCCGGTCGAGATTGGCTAGTACCGCATCGAACGCCCGACTGATCGGGCTGGTTGAAGAGGCTAGCGCCACGAAGGCGTTGGCCACTGCCTCCAAAGACGGGGCTAGCGCCACGGCGATTTTATTACGCACGCCGGTGAAGACCTGACCGATGCTCACGAGCGCGAGTTCCGACCGGCGCATGGCGGCGATTGCGTCGGCGTCGAGCACCGCGCCAAGGGCTTGGGCCTTTGCTCCAAGCCGCTTCATCTCCGCCCCACCGTTTTGCAAAAGCGGAATGAGGCGCGTGGTATCGGAGGCCATGGCCTCCAGATAAAAGGTCATCTCTTGTTGGCTGACGCCTGCGCGCTCGAGGCTGTCGACATAGAGTTGCAGCGCCTCGGGACCCGAGAGCCGGGCGAACTGGTCCGCCGTCACGCCCACGCGGGGCGCGATATTCTCAAAGAAATCCGCCATCGGGCCGCCGCCCGTCTGCAGGAAGTCGCCCACGCGATCATTCACGTCCTTCAAGATATCGGCGAGCTTTTCCTGCTCAATGCCGACTGTGGCAGAGGCCGCCGACCAGCGCTGGAAGACCTCCGGGTTTGCATTAGCCACCTGGCTGAGTTGGCTGATCTCATTGGCGGCAGCAACGGTCGAGCGGGTCATCGCAACAACTGCGCCGGCCAAAGCAGTCGCCGCGGCGGTGGCTGCAATGCGCGCGCGGCGCGCAAAGGCCGCCATACGCGCATTGGCCTGGTCTAGCTCACTGCTGAGACGCCCCATGCCGCGCGCACCCGCCTCGCCGACACCTTCCAGCTCGGCGCGCACTTGGCGACCGCCAGTCGCGGAAAGGCGGACGGATACTTTTTTCTCAGCCATGGTGGTGTTCGATCTCTTCGTTTGTCTTGCGCACCATCACCGCCTCGATGGGCGGCAAGAGCTCTGCGATGATGAGGGACGAGAGCCCTAGGGCCGCACCGAGTTGGAGGGCAGCGCCCATATCCCAGCCAAGAACCGCTCCGCCGCTCATGCCGCCAGCAAAGCGCACCTGTCCGCCGAGGCGCTGCACGAGATCCCAGACCTGCCAGCCCTCAAAGGTCAGCGGTTTATTCAAAGTGCGCGGACATTCCACGCATGCAGACGAACATGCCGTGCAATACTCACCGCCCCCGCCGAACTCCCAGTCGGCGAGAGCGGTCAGGCGTTTTTTTCCGCATCCAGGATCAGCGCGCCCGCGATGTATTTGGTCTGAAACGCCTCGAAGATCGGCCAGATCTCCAGCAGTGCGTCGATGCCGTCATGCGAGATCGCCATTGGCTCACCGTCTTCGTCGCCGACGCCCTCCCAGTCTCTCACGACAATTCGGGCGACGGCCTTTGCCACGATGCGCGCGAGATCATCATTGGAGGCGCTGGTTTCAGCATCGGTTGCAGCGGCAACGATCGCCGGATCGCTGCGCGCGGCCAGCATGATGGCCGTGGTCAGCGGTTCGACAAGCAGGCGGACGCCATGGCCGAGATCAAGCCATTGGGGTTCGGTGGAGAGGTTCAAGCGAAGCATGGTCAGTATACCTCACGGTCATTGGTTAGGGTGACGGTACACATCCGGCCAGCGATAGGATCGCTGGCGGCCTGCCAATCGAAGGTGGCCTGCACCCCTTGCGGGCCGGAGATTTCAATCCGGGGACGCGGCAGGTAAACAGCGTGGGCCGTCAGCGTCAGGCTCTCGCCGGTGGGAAGCGTGTAGGAGAATTCGAGCTCGCAAGCCTCGCCGTTGATCGCCTGGGTCACCAGCATCTGATCGGCGAAACGCACGACAACATTGCCAGTGAGTGCGGCGATGGACGGGTCTGCACCGTCGATCTTCCCATCTGCGCGGATGGTTTCGATGCGATCGAGGTTGTTGGCATAGGTCAGGTCAGCGGACACGACATTGCCAATATTCGCCCCGTTCCGTGTAATCGACCCGTTGAAATGCCCAAAGCGTTTCAGCGTGATAGTGGCGGGCGTCCCAACGGATGTGCTGGTGGCGATTTCCTCGCCCTGTGCCACGATGCTCGCGGTAGCCGTCAGCAGACCCGATCGCGCCATCTGCCAATTCAGGCTGTCGACTATGCAGCCGGAATACATCGCAAATCGCGGCACCTCTGGCATCCCGGTCTCGACCGAGAACGACGGCAGCGCCCAGTTTCCAGAGCGGAACTCGTGGGTGTAGGGTGCGTCAGTTCCAGTCGTCGTAGGCGCTCCAAATGCAGCCTTCAGCCAGAAGCCAAAGGCATCCGCATCAATCGGGATCACCACGTCACCATCCGCCGTCACCGCATCCTTGATCGGTGCCTGCGGATCGCGTCCGTACCCCAGCAGTTCTGAGGTCTGCAGTGGTTGCTCCGCGCCCAGTGACGTGCTGGCGAAAGGCATCTTGGTAAAGCCGCTCCCATTTTGATCGGGGGGCGGCGGGGTGCCATAACTCGTTTCAAACGCCAGCGCCATCTGCGCCCGCGCCCCTTGGGCTCGTGCCATGGTATTTTTTCCTCAAATTGGGAAGATTAAAAACGCGCCAGACTTGACGCCCCCGGTCGCAGAACTCTAGCTGCCTTGACGTAACTTAAAGGAATGCCCTCATGGCTGATCTCAAAGCACAATCGCCTTCCGGTGGCGCCACTCCGTCAGAACGCAAACGATCCGTTTTTGCAGAAGATTTGCGCATCGAAGGCAATATTGCCTCTGATGGTATTCTCGAATTCGGCGGCCAGCTGACAGGTGACATCACCGCTGATGCTCTGGTTTTGACCACAACGGCGCGCGTCAAAGGCAATGTTCGCGCTCGCCAGCTCACGATCGAAGGCCAATTACAGGGCGAAGTGAATGCTTTGAAAGTCAGCATCAAAACGGGTGCGCGTGTTATGGCCAATGTTGCCTACGACCAATTGGACATCGCCTCTGGCGCCCAAGTCGAAGGTGGCTATTCCCGGGTCAACGCCGACACCTTCAAGCTTTAAGCCAGCGGATCAGCCATCGCGTAGTGAAGCACCACAGGTATGATCGCGGCCTTTAGGCTTGCCGCGCCCTCGACGGCAAGATCCACCGGCTCAGGCGCCTCAGCCTCAACCCAGTCGCAGATCCCCTGTAACGTCCTATCTGCGGCGATCACGGCGCCAATCTGAGCGACAAGTGTGTCGAAAAGGGCGTCTCGATCCGTTGTTGATTGTACGATCACCTCAAGTTCGGCGCGATGCTGATAGTGATACGTCAGCGGCGACAATGTCACGCCCGCTTCGCCCGGGTTGCCATCACGCAGGATCATCAACCCTGCGGGCGGGATGCGTTCTGGCAGAACCTCGCTGCGTAGAACTGGCACATGCGGGATAGTCCCGAGCAGGTCTGCCAAGGCGGTGAGGATGGTTTCGCGCGCACTCATAGTTTTGCCTCAACCCAGTTTGCAACAATTAACCCCGGTATTGCTGCCTGCGCACGATCTGCGTCGCGCGCCAGATTGAGCCTTTTCGAGAGCTTCACCTGCGGCACGAGCAGAAAGATTGGCACCGTGCTGCGCCCACGGCCCGTTTTGGACCGCGACGCCACGCCGAGGCCGCGGTTGTTCAACCGACCGTCCGCCACGAGCAAGCTCGCCCCCCGGCGCCGATAGACAAACCGCAGACGTAGTCCGCGCCGCCTCTCCCATTCGCCGGGGGTGAGCGCTTTGCCGCGCGTGCCCTTGCCGGCTGCGGGCATTGGGATAGCAAGCCAGAACCCGTCTTTTGACCTGATCAGGGGGCCAGTGTCATGCGCCCCGATGATCTGGGGTGCGTTGGACCAAATGAGCGCGGCCGCCTCGAGGCTTTCGCCCGCAGCGGGATAGGTCTTGGACCTGATCGTGTTGGCAAGCCGCTGGCCGAGGCGGGCGCTCGTGATCTGGGCGCGCCAGTTGGATTTGAGATCTTTGCCCGCCGCACGCATGGAAGCTGTAACGGCCTTTTCGCCAGCGATGATTTCGGCGCGCATCGCGTTGACGATGTCGCCCGTCACTGAGAGGTCGAGTTTCATTAGAGCCTGTAGGAGCGCGTTTGCATGGTGAAACACTTGCGTTGTTGCGTGAGTGCATGGGGAGTTTAAGCTTTCCCAAGGAAAAACCCTTTGGAGCCACTGATGCAGCCCCCTTACATTGTATTTGAATTGAATTTCATGCCTGGGCTTCTCAAAGAGCCAATCGTGCTCACGCCACAGAACCCAAAATGGGAAGTCGTAATCCGATCGCTCCAACGCATCGGTGTTTCAGATTGGCGAAAGCATTACGATAATCTCGAAGTTTGTGATGGATTTTCCTGGTCGTTGAAGATCAATACTCCCCAGCTCAAGCTGAGGTCATCGGGCTCAAACGACGCCCCGGATGCCTTTGAAAAAGTTAGAGAGCTTCTTGAAGCAGCTGCAGATGACGATTGATGTTGTCCCGGGGAAAGTGGTTTCATGTTTCACGCCGGTGATGTCGTTACAGTCCAGATCAAGCGCTCCCGATCACGGATCGGCTCGCCCTGGATGAGGAAGGTTTCGTCACCGATGAGGATCTGCTCATCGGGGCGGGGGGCCGGTAGCTCTGACACGCGGACATCAAAACGCATTGTCTCGGATAACAAACGCGCGGCACCGAATGTAGTCACATCATCATTCCGGCGCATGATGATGCGGACCCGTGTGAACTGCCCCTCGCTGTCGCGATGCCACGCCTCTTGGGCAAGGTTTGGATCAACAAAGAGCAGATCGAGGGCCCCGGCAAAGGCGGTCATTGATGCATCGCCTCAATTCGAGCTGAAGAGACGAATGGCGAGCCGAGGCCGTTTATTCACCGGCAGGATGGAACCCTCAGTCATGAGATCGATCCAGCGCCCCTTGCTGTCCATCATCTGGCGCGCATAGAGTGGCAAGCCGACTGTATTGGCGGTTTCCAGAAGGTTCGCTGGCCCGCCATAGGTAGTGAACGTATCGAAGGTCCCAAGCGGGAACGCGATGCCTTCACCTGCGGGGATCAGACGTTCCGTTGTTCCATTGGAAAGGGTAACGGAGCCGTTATATTCCTCAAAGAGTAGCCCCGCGAACGGAAACGCTCGGCGCATGTCTTCACGTAAAGGTTGGCCTCCGTTGGCAGAGAAGTATTTATAGGCTTCTTCGGTCTTGGGATGGCTGATCAGTTTGTCGAAAAATTCGGAGCTGATCAAAGCATGTGCCGTCGTCATGGTTTCGCCAAGAAGGTTGTCTTCGATGGCCCGCAAAATATTACGTACTTTACTTTGTATATTGGTTCCTGCCGTGCCGAAAACGAAGTCGACTTCTATCGGCTCCAATCCAAATTCGCCAAAGTAGTTGTAGAGGGTTGTGCCTGCGCCGTCCTTTACGATGCCGCGCAGCGCGTTCATCTCCATGTATTCGCGGGTCTGGGCATGCTTGCGGCGCATCAGCGTCAGCTTTCGGTTCATCACCTCTACCAAGGGGTCTGCCGCATCCGAAACGCCTAACGCCGGCATGCCCTGAATGTCGGCAGGCAGGATCACATCATCATGCGGGATCCACGGCAGAGCGAAGCTGCGCATCGAGCGCTGCTCGCGGGTGCCAACAGTCGCTGGGGCGCCCAGCGGGACGGAGGGCAGGAGGCTGAGGACCCCTTCGCGCTGTTCGATGACGACAGAACGTTGGGTGACGCCTTCAAAGCGAAACAGGCCGATCTGGCCCAGGCGGGTATAAAGGTTCGGCAGGATGTTGATGGCCTGCGTCATCTCGGCGAGCGAATAGCCGCCCGCGTCAAACGGGTTGCGTGTGATGGTCATGGGGAACTCCGGGAAATGAGGGCTAACGCGCGAATGCGCGACGAGGGGAACGGGCGGTCCGCCGGATCAGGCGGGCTCGCGCGGGAGGATGCCGAGGGCTGATAGCTGGGCGTGCTTGACCGCCGTCTTGGCTGGGTCATCGACACTTGCGTCGAACACGAGCGCGGCTTTTGAGACGATGGCGGGGCCGCGCTGGACCACGATGCCGGTCGCATCGGCTGCTGTCGCGTCGACGTCGTAAAGCAGAACAGCGGTCGCGCTCTGCGCGCCATCACTGCCGGTGGCGGTACTAAGCTTCATCTTGCCGCTCGCGGTGATGCGGCCAAGCACGGCACCAACGGGATAGCTGGTTCCGGCCAGCAACGTCACAGTCTCGCGGGTAAAGTTGGGGTTCAGCTCGTATTTGAGGACTTCGCCCATGGTGGGCGGTTGGGTCAGCACGGACATGGGGCATCTCCAGAAGATTGAGAGGGATAAAAAATCCCCCGCCGGGGAGGAGCGACGGGGGATCAGGTGGGCGGTGCGCAATGAGCGGGAGGGTACTCAGATTTAGCGGCCCGCCGAGGCAGCTTTCTTTGCAGCAGCCACAATCGGGCTTTCCGTGGATTTGGGCAGCACAGGTGAAGGTGCGGCAACTACGATGTCGCGTGCATCTGCGGCGGCGCTGGCCTGCTCCAATACCGATTGGCGCAAAGCCTCCGGGGCAGTACCGTTGCGAAGTGCTTTCGCCACATCGATTGCGATCCCGAGGCGGCCGGCTTGGGCTACGATTTCGGCAATCTCGGCTGCTGACTCGCGAAGTTGCGCGGCAAGCTCTGCCAGATTGCTGGGTTGTGCTGCCGCAGGGGCAAGCGCCTCTGAAGTGGAGGGGGCAGGTGCTGCAGCAACCAAGGGCGTGGGATTATCTTGGTCCATATCTGCCTGTGCCTTTTCTCCACTCACGCCCTCCAGGACGGTGTCTTCGGTGTCTTCGGTGTCTTCGGTGTCAGCGGCCTCAGTTTTAGCCTCTGTGGTATCTGCTCTGGTGCTCATTGCAGCCTCCTTTGGTTGGGGTTGGGTCGCGCGGGGTAACCTCGCGGTGGGTGATGGGGCGGAAAGGCTCTCGCGGAAGCGGGCAAAGCCACGGGTGAGGTCGATCACCTCATCGGCAAGGCCTGCGGCGATGGCATCCGTCCCGCGATATGTCGCGGCCTCAGTCGCCAGCGCAGCTTCCTGGTTCAACCGCCCAGCACGGCCGGCTGCGGCGGTCTCAGCAAAGAGAGATCGCAAAACATCTATCTCTCGCTGGATGTTGTCACGTACGTGCTCGGGCAGTGGTTCATAAGGGTTGGCATCAACTTTATGGTTGCCAGAATGGATCATCGTCACCTGTACGCCATCCTGATCCAACTGGCCGCTCAGATCGGCATGCATCACCACCACACCGATACTGCCGACGGCGCCGGTGCGCGGTAAAAGGATGCGATCGGCCTGGGAGGCCAGCGCATAGCCTGCAGAGAAGGCATGTTCTGCGACGAAGGCCCAGACGGGCTTTGTACCTCGGATCGCACGAATGCGATCGGCGAGGTCGAAGACGCCCGCCACCTCTCCGCCGAAGCTGTCGATCTCAAGCGCCACAGCGCGCACGGACGGATCGCGCGCGGCTGCCTCAATTTGCGCCGCGATCCCCTCATAGCTGGTCTGGCCGGATGACTGTCCGATCCATCCCCCGCGATGGATCAGCACGCCGGCAATCTCGATCACGGCGATGCCGTCTACAACCGGGTAGGGCGTATTGCCATGTTGCTGCAGGCGCTCGGTCAGGTTCCCAGC
>NZ_CEZFMW010000073.1:0-17268 GCF_982993085.1 Thalassobacter sp.
GAAACCTTATTAGAGAAATCCAAAATTAGTGGCACTGAAATTGGGGGCTAGACAGACGCTTGGTTCACCGACAGTCCAAACTGTTCCATCAAATCGCTACGATTCACATGACTCTCCCAAAATAATCGGAACTCGATAAATTCGAGGCGCTGTGCCACTCCCCAACGAAGCTCCGACTTGTCGTTACTCACTTTGCACTCCTGACACGGCGCGTATGCTTACTGTACGCACCCATTTATTGTGCTCACGATCACGCTAGCGGGGAGTCATGTCGTGTTCAATCGAAATCTTGCGCAATTACGGGAGGTTGCTATGGAATGTGCAGTTTTGGTTAGAATGGTGCGAATGCGGGCGAGGGTTGCCGAGAGGTACCGGTTGGCAAGCCCTCCACTTCTTGGACGACTTTGGACTAGGCTGATCGGCTGATTTTCCAATGAGCGTCAGGTTTGCGCGGAGTTGCGCATCCGTTACGTGGGTCCCGACACTGGCACGAGAGAGAGTTGGGCGCGTGACTCATCCCCTTCACCACTTTCTCTAAAACGACACCATGTGTGGTATCGGCGCAAGCCGTGTAGCATTAGGCTGTCCGTATTAGACTGCACTGCAAAGAGTAGCATAGCAGCTGCTCTTACCCAGCGAACACGTCACGCGATCGCTTTCCGGAATGCCTCAATCTCGTCCGCGCTGGCGGATTGGCCTGTGAATGCCAGTAAGTAGCCGGGCAAGCGGGACAGGCGGATGTCCAAGCTTTCGGACAGTTCCAGCGCGTAATAGCCGATCTGTTGGTAGTAGAGCACGCGGGCGCGGATATCGGCCTCTTCGGGGCTATAGTCATGACGGGCAAACATATCGCGCAGGGCGTCGGTGCGGGCGGCATCGCTGCGGTCAATAACGGCGCGCACGCAAGGGTCACGGCGCGACCATTCCCGCACGGCAAAATCAAGCTGATAGTTAAAGCCCTCTGGCCGCACGACACAGACGAAAAAGTTGCAAAGCGCCTCAGTGATGGTGGCGGCGGGCAGGTTGGCGTGATGGATCAAGATACCGGTGTTTGTGCGCTCCCACTCGGCCAAGAGTTGATCCAAAAGGTCTTCGCGGCTTTTGAAATACCAGTAAAAACTGGATCGCGAGACGCCCAGCGCTGCCCCAATCTTCAAGATTTTGACGTCTTGCACCCCGTCTGAGATTAACAGGTCCATCGCAGCCCTTAGCCAGTCCTCTCGGGTGGCTTTGGTCTGCGGAAGGGATGTGTCTGGGCTGCTCAACTGACCGGAACCGCCCCGCCCTCAGCGGTGCGCGCGGTGATAAATGCGTTGAGTGCGCGCAACCGTTCAGGCGTCGCATTGGCGGGAGGTTTGTGCGTGGCGACAATCTCTTGCCAGAGGGCCGTCGCGCGGGTGGAGGCGTCGAGCGCGCCGCGCTCTGTCCATGTGCCAAAGTTGGACCAATCCGCCACGACCGGCGCGTAGAATGCGCTGGCGTAACGCTCCATCGTGTGGGCGCAGCCAAAGAAGTGCCCGCCGGGCTGGACCTCTTTGAGGGCCTCAAACGCCATCGCGGCTTCATCGGCGGCGGTGGGCGTGCACAGTTCTGCCATCACCTGGACCATCTCCATGTCGGTGATGAATTTCTCGTAGGATACGCTCAGCCCACCCTCTAGCCAGCCCGCAGCGTGGATGATGACGGTGGCCCCAGCCATCAACGCACCCCAAGCGCTGATCTCTGTTTCGTGGGCGGCTTGGGCGTCATTGATATTGGCCGCGCACCCGGCCGCGTTGCGCCATGGCAGGCCGAGGTGGCGCGCCATTTGTCCCGTTCCAAGGCTGGCTTTGACCTGCTCGGGCGTGCCGAATGCGGGCGCACCTGATTTCATATCCACGTTAGATGAGAATGAGCCATACATCACCGGCGCGCCGGGATTTGCCAGTTGCGTCAGGGTGATCGCGGCCATCGCCTCTGCGTGGCTTAGCACCAATGCGCCCGCCACCGTGACGGGTGCCATCGCCCCCATCAGGCAGAACGGCGTGACAACAGACGGCTGACCGTACCGGGCGAAATCAATGAGCCCCTGCGCCATAGGGATGTCGATCTGGCGCGGAGAATTGGTGTTGATAATGGTGTAGCAATGCGGCGCTGCACGGAATTCAGCCTCGGACAGGCCCCGAAATTCACGGATCATTTCAAAGCAGTCCATCACCTGCTCGGTGCCACGTGAAAACACGAAGGGCACTTTGTCCGAAAGGGTCAACTGTGCCTTGGTAAAGGCATAATGGCGGACCTCGGGTGCGATATCCTGTGGCTCAACCCCGGGGCTCAGCATCTGGATCGCGTCAAAGTGCTGTACCATCTGCGTCAATTCCTCGACGTCTCGCAGCGCGCCGGGGCGGCGCCCCCGTTTTAGGTCGGTCACATTGGGCGCGCCTGCCCCGCTTTGGAACGACAGAGTGCCAAGTTCCATGACGACTTCACGCTCTGCAGATCCGCCTTGGATGGTGAACGATTTGGGCGCGGTCGCGAGGGCCGCATCCACGATGTCTGCGTCGAGATAGACCATATCATCGACCACCCGCGCGCCTGCTGCCGCAAACAGGTCCCGCGCCTCGGGCAACAGAACCTTGATACCAAGCTCACGCAGAACCCGCAGAGAGGTGGCGTGCAGTTCTGCCACCTCGTCTTGCGAAAACACGTTTTGCGGCGTGAACGGATTGCGCAACTGGCGATAGTTGACCGTGCGCCGGGGTGTTGTGTCAGCCAGAGCGCGCTTGCGCCCGCGGCGCATTGGGGGCGGCTGCTCGTTCATGATACCCCCCGCATGGCATTGCCCGCCGGATCATACGGCGAGGCCGCAATCACTGTCGCGCCCCGTTCCACCCCGACAACGTGCATCGTTAATTCGGTGCCCGCAGCGGCGCAGTCTTGGTTCACCATGCCCATCGCGAGCGATTTGCCCGTCGTGTGACCGAACCCGCCTGAGGTCACGAAGCCGACCTTTTCGCCATTCCGCCAAATCGGTTCATACCCGCTGGCGTCGGCATCTTTGGCATCCACTTCCATGGTGACCAAGACCTGCGCCGGGCCATCGCCCTCACGCTCAGCTTCGGCGGCTGCTTTGCCCACAAAGTCCTTGGACCAATCGATCCAACGATCCATGCCGGTTTGCGCAGCCGTGTAGCCTTGGGTGAATTCTGCCGACCAAATGCCAAAGCTTTTCTCCAGCCGCAGGGAAAGGAGCGCGTTAAAGCCGATCTCTTTGATGCCGTGGGCGGCGCCTGCTGCCAAAAGCGTTTCGCGCAGGGTAATGTGTTCCGCCGCTGAGCAGTGGATTTCATAACCCAACTCACCCGCCACCGACAGCCGCCCGACCTTGCACCGCAGCATTCCGATATCGAATGTTCCACATCCCATGAACGGTAGTGTGGCGATGTCGTCTTGTGTGACAGCCTCCATCACTTTGCGTGCGTTCGGCCCGGACACCGAGAACCCGACCGTTGCATCGGCGATGTCCGTGACGGTCACGCCTTCGTCCATATGATCATCGAACCAGCGCATGTGCCATTCGCGCAAGTAGTAGCTGCCCATAATCCACCACGTCCCGTCGCCCCAGTTAAAGACCGTCAGATCACCCTTCAACTTACCCGTGGGCGACAGCATTGGGGCCAGCTTGGCGCGGCCGGGTTTGGGCAATTTGGAGGCCATGATCCGATCTAGCCAAGCCTCCGCTCCGGGGCCGGTGACCTCAAACCGCGAAAAGCCCGAGATATCCAATAGGCCCACGGCCTCACGGGTGGCTTTGCATTCCGCCGCCACCAGATCAAACGCGTTTGAGCGTTTGAGCGTCGGCGTTTCCTCAAACCCTTCGGGGGCGAAGTAGAGGGGCATTTCCAAGCCATAGCTTGCCCCCCAGCGTGCGCCCGCTGCCGACATCGCATCATAGGCGGAGGCCTTTTTCAGCGGACGCCCTGCGGGGAGTTGTTCGTTCGGGTAGGTCATGACGAAACGGCGGGTATAGAACTGGCCCGTCGTTTCGCGGATGAACTGGCGGTTTTCGGCAAACTTGCCATAGCGCGCGACGTCCATGCCAAAAACGTCGGCCTCTGGTTCGCCGTGGATCATCCACTCCGCCAGTGATTTGCCGACACCCCCGCCCTGCAGGAAGCCCGCCATCACCGCACAGGCGCACCAATACCCGGGCTTGCCGCGCACCGGCCCGACGAGCGGGTTCCCATCGGGTGAGAACGTGAAGGCCCCGTTGACCCAGGTTTTTACCCCGACCTCTTGAAGCGCAGGATAGCGTTCAAAGCCAAGGATCAGTTCATTTTCGATGCGGTCGGTCTGTTCTTGGAACAACTCCATCCCGTAATCCCACGGCGCGCCATCCAGCGCCCAGTGTTCGTGATCAATCTCATAGATACCAAGCAGAACACCCTTTTGGTCCTGCCGCAGATAAGTAAAGCCCTCTAGGTCCACCGTCATCGGGACCTCGAAATCCAATTCCTCTAGTTGAGGGATCGTGTCCGAAATCAGGTAGTGGTGTTTAAGCGGCGCGACCGGCAGCTCAATCCCCGCCATACGACCCAACTGCTTGGCCCACAGGCCGCCCGCGTTGACCACATGCTCACACGTGACAACGCCCTTGTCCGTAATAACGCGCCAGCCATCTGCGGTCTGCTCCAAGGCCTCGACCTTGGTATGTTCAAACACCGATGCGCCACGTTTCTTGGCCGCGATGGCATAGGCTTGGACCGTACCGGTGGTGTCGACGTAACCCTCTCGGTCGGCCCACATGCCGCCCAAGAGGCCCTCGGGGGACATGATAGGGCACAGTTCGTGTGCCTCTTCGGGGGTGACAAGGCGACAATCCTCAATCCCGATGGATTGGAACGTGCGATAGGCCGATTGCAACCATTCCCAACGGTCCGGCGTGCCCGCCATTGTCAGCCCACCGGTCATGTGCAGACCGATGGATTGGCCAGATTCCTTTTCAATCTCGGGCAAAAGATCGATCGTGTAGGCCTGCAGGGCCGCAATATTGGGGTCCGCGTTAAGCGCGTGGATACCACCCGCCGCGTGCCATGATGATCCCGCCGTTAGAATAGACCGCTCCAGCAGACACACGTCATCCCAGCCGAATTTGGCCAAGTGGTACAAAACCGAGGCGCCAACGACGCCCCCTCCGATGACAACAACGCGGTAGTGCGATTTCATGACAAGCCTCCCAGAATCAGTCTGTTTTGGAGACGCTAGAACGGGAATTTCGATCCGTCTAGACACTTGTGTCCAGACAGCTATGGCCAGTCTCTTCGAGACCTGTAAGCTGGGCTGGGAAAATGCCATATGGGCGCGCTAAAATTCCTCGCGTTCTCTGTGCCTGCACCCCTTGTTGTGCCCGTCGTGGACAGCGCCGCTGCAAGGCTTGGCAAAGTCCTTGGGGACGGCCCAGTGA
The DNA here is from genome assembly GCF_982993085.1 of Thalassobacter sp. Lineage (NCBI taxonomy): Bacteria > Pseudomonadati > Pseudomonadota > Alphaproteobacteria > Rhodobacterales > Roseobacteraceae > Thalassobacter > Thalassobacter sp. The sequence goes on from NZ_CEZFMW010000073.1 coordinate 5,444, forward strand.
TGGTCCAAATTATAACTGCCGCACAGATGGGCGACGTTTTACGCGCCATGATCAATGGGCCGGCACCGGTTGACCCAACGATCACCGATCCCGCCCAAGAAACTTCTGGTTCCGTGATGCGGGTTCAGGCACACTCCCGCCCACCACGGGGAGATGGAGAGGATATCACAATGAACCGTCACACCATTCTTGGCGCCATCGCAGCTGCAAGCATATGGCTAGCGCCCCCCATTCAGGCGCAAGAGGTCACGTTGAACCTACATCAGTTTTTGCCAGCCCAAGCCAACGTGCCCAAGCTGATCTTGGACGTTTGGGCCGATAAAATCGAGGCGGACTCAGACGGGCGCATCCAGATCAACCGCTTTCCATCCATGCAGCTGGGCGGTGTGCCACCAGAACTGATGGACCAAGCAATTGACGGTGTGGCCGACATCATTTGGACTGTGGTTGGCTACACGCCCGGCCGTTTTCCCCGCACCGAGGTGTTTGAGCTGCCGTTCTTCGTCAGCGATGCCGCCGCCGCATCCAGCGCGTACTGGCAGATGTACGAACGGCACATGCGCGACACCGAATTTCGCGATGTCCACGTGTTGGGCACATGGGTGCATGGCCCCGGCGTGATCCACTCGCAGGATGCGATCACCACCCCCGAGGACATGACTGGCGTCAAAGCACGGGGCGCCAGCCGCATGGTGAACCAGCTTTTGGGCGAACTGGGCGCCACGCCTGTGGGCATGCCCGTTCCGGCCATCCCCGAGGCCCTATCGAAGGGTGTTGTGGATGCCGTGACAATCCCGTGGGAAGTCACCGGCGGGCTAAAGGTGCCGGAACTGGTGTCCAACCACACCGAGTTTGAAGGCAACATGCTGTATACATTGACCTTTGTGTTGGCGATGAACGCCGATAGCTACGCAGCCCTGCCCGATGATCTAAAGGCGGTGGTCGATGCGAACTCTGGCCTAGGGTTTTCGGTCAACGCAGGCCGCATTCAACAGGACGCGGACGCCCCGGCGCGCGCCCAGGCCGTCGCGCGCGGCAATACCATCACCACAATCACCGATCCAAGCGATTGGGTTGCCAAAACCGCACCAATCTACAGCGCGTGGATCGCTGAGATGGAGGCAAAGGGCATCGACGGACAAGCGTTGATTGACGAGGCAAAGGCCCTTATGGCTGCGCACGGCAACTAACGCGCCCTAAACCGGGCGCTCTCGCGGAGGGGTCGGGCATGGTGCACCGGGCAATGATGACAGTCTGCCGGGCCATGGCCTTGGTGGGTGGGCTGGTGTTGATCGCACTGATCACCCTTGTGTGCGTGTCGATCTTGGGGCGTGCGTTGAACGGCCTATTGCATAGCATGGGCGACTTTGCGCTTGCCCAAACCCTGCTGGACCTTGGGATCGGACCCGTCACCGGCGACTTTGAACTGGTCGAAGCGGGCATGGCATTTGCAATCTTCTCGTTCCTGCCGCTGTGTCAAATCACGGGGGCGCATGCCTCGGTCGATATCTTCACCTCCAAATTGCCGCCATGGGGTTTGCGGGTCCTGAAAGCCGCGATTGAGGTGCTGTTTGCGACTGTCTTGGTCATCATCGCAATGCAATTGTACGAGGGCACGCAGTCCAAGATGCGTTCGGGCCAGACGACATTCCTGCTGCAATTTCCCATCTGGTGGGCCTATGTCGCAAGCTTGTTTGCCGCCAGCCTTGCGGCACTTGTGGCCTGCTACATGGTTGTTCTTCGGTTTTGGGCCGTGCTGACCGCGGATGAAAGCCTGTTGGAGACAGACGTACAATGACCCCATTGGAAATAGGCGCATGGTCCTTTCCGACCCTGTTGGTCCTCATCTTTTTGCGGGTCCCGATCGGGTTGGCCATGTTTTCAACTGGGTTTGTGGGACTGTACCTAGTGACGGGATCCACGAACTTGGCGCTCGCGCGGCTCAAATCCGAGAGCTTTACGACGTTTTCTAACTACTCGCTTTCGATTGTACCCATGTTCCTGTTGATGGGGTATTTCGCGACCGTTGGCGGCATGTCGCAGGCGTTATTCAAGGCGGCCGAAGGTTTTTTGGGGCACCGGCGCGGTGGTGTGGCCATGGCCGCAGTCGGGGCCTGCGCAGGATTTGGCGCGATCTGTGGATCATCGTTGGCTACGGCGGCGACCATGGGTCGAACCGCCCTGCCCGAGTTGCGCCGCTACGGCTATTCCGGCGGGTTCTCGACCGCGACACTAGCGGCGGGCGGCACGCTGGGCATTTTGATCCCGCCCTCAGTCATCCTCGTGATCTATGCGATCCTAACAGAGCAAAACATCGCCAAGCTGTTTTTGGCCGCACTTGCGCCGGGGTTGTTGGCGGCGGCGGGCTATATGCTGACGATCTCGATCTACGTGCGGCTGTATCCGAACGCTGCCGGCACCAAACCTGCTGTGCCATGGGCCCAGAGATTTGATGCGTTGTGGCGGGTTTGGCCTGTTTTGATGGTATTTCTGACCGTGGTGGGCGGCATTTATGGTGGCATATTCACCCCCACAGAGGGCGCCGCCGTGGGCGCAATGGGTACAGCCCTGATCGCGCTCGCCAAAGGCGGGTTAACGAGCCGCGTCTTGACCGAAGGGCTGCTATCCACAGCGAAAACCACCGGGTTTATCTTTTTCATCGTGCTGGGCGCGGCATTCTACAACGGGTTCCTCGCGCTGACCCGCGTGCCGCAGGAATTATCAGCCTTTGTAGTAGACCAAGGCTTTGCGCCAATGGTCGTGCTGTGCCTGATCTTGGTATTCTATCTCATCTTTGGGTGCCTGATGGACAGCTTGTCCATGATCCTGTTGACGGTACCGATCTTTTTTCCCGTCATCTCGGCACTGGACTTCGGCATGACGACAGAACACGTGGCGATCTGGTTCGGCATCCTTGTGTTGATCGTGGTAGAGGTTGGGTTGATCACACCGCCCGTTGGGATGAACCTGTTCATTATCAATGCCATGGATAAAACTACATCCATGATCGAAACCTATAAGTCGGTTCTGTTCTTTGTCGCATCGGACATCGTTCGGGTGATCATTTTGGTCGCCTTCCCCGGCATCACACTGTTCTTGATTGCGCCATGACACCCATCATCTTTGACCTCGACGGGACGCTTTTGAACAGCGCGCCCGATATCCAAGCTGCCGTTAATCGCCTGATGGGCGAAATTGGCCAAGAGCCGCTTGATCTAGCGACTGTGATTTCCTTCATCGGTAGTGGAATCGGCGTGTTGTGCACACGGGTTGCTGAGCATCATGGCCTGCCTGCCGCGGACGTGCCCGACCTGACGGCGCGGCTGCTTGCGCATTACAACGCGGATCCAGCCACGCTGACACACGCCTATCCCGGTGTGTTTGAGGCTCTGTCTGAGCTTCGCAAGCGCGGGCATCCGATGGCCGTTTGCACCAACAAACCCGAGGGCCCTGCGCGCAAGGTTTTGGCGACATTCGGAATGGATGCGTTTTTTGACGCCGTCGTCGGTGGCGACACCTGTGCGACCCGCAAGCCAGACGCAGAACCGCTACGCGAAACGATGGCGCGGCTTGGCCATGCAGACTGCATCTATGTAGGCGACAGCGAGGTCGATGCCGAAACGGCCAAGGCCGCTGGGGTGCCATTCGTGTTCTTTACCCACGGGTATTGCCACGTTCCGCCCGCCACACTGACCATCCATGCGACGCTGAACGATTGGACCGATTTGCCCCAGATCGTAGCCGAGCTGACCGCCTAGGCCTTTGTCAGAAAGTCGATGACGGTTCGGTTAAATGCGTCTGGCTTTTCTAGATGCACCGCATGTGCGCAATCTGGCAGTACGGCAAGGCTGGTGCGCGGAATTGTTTGCCATAATTGTTCCGTCTGAGGCCACGCGTAAGTGCGATCTCGATCCCCCCAAATTACGAGTGTCTCGGGCTGTAGCTGTGCCAACGCGTCCACACCGGACCACGCCTGCATTGCATCCAAGCCCGCTAGCATTGCGTCTAACCCGGCTTGCTCTGCGATTGCGGCGCATTCTTCATACCCGGGCGACTGCGTACCGTGCAAAAACCAACTCGCCGCGATACGCCGCGCAGTTATGCAGGGGCCGTCCGCTTGGGCGCGCACCTTGCTTTGTGCGATGGTTTCAAACCGGCCCGGCAGGACACCCAGCGCGCCGGTGGAATACAAAATCAACTTATCGATCCGCCCGCCTGCACAGCGAGCCACCTCTTGGACGATCATGCCCCCCATAGAGTGCCCCAACAGGTTGAAACGATCCACGCCGCGCGCATCCAGCTGACCCAACACCCAATCCGCAAAGGCCGGAATAGACAGCAGAGCAGGCAGATGAGCATTGCGACCAAACCCCGGCAAATCCAGTGCGATCACATGACAAGTTTCTGACAGTGCCGCTATTTGTGCCTGCCACTGTGCGCTGCCGCCCAGAAACCCGTGCACCATTACAAGCGGTATCACTTACGCTGTCCCTGCACGATGCGATCAAGGATCATGGCACAAAACAGGATGGCAAAACCTGCGAGAATGCCTTGGCCAACGTTGGCGTATTGCAGCGCCTCTAGGACGTCCTCGCCCAGACCCTTGGCCCCGATCAGCGAAGCCACAACCACCATAGCAAGCGACAGCATGATCGTCTGATTGATGCCCGCCCGGATCGAGGGACTGGCCAGTGGAAGGTCAACGCGCGTGAGCAGATACCATTTGTTCGCCCCAAATGAGATCGCGGCCTCTCGGACGCTTTCGGGGACCCCGCGCAGGCCCAACACCGTTAGGCGCACCACCGGCGTACCCCCAAAGATCATGGTGGTGACAACTGCGGCGGGTTTGCCAGTACCAAAGAACGCGATCACCGGGATCATGAAAACGAACGCGGGCATGGTTTGCATGAAATCCATCACCGGCTGGATCGCGGCATAAAACCGGGGGCGCCTCGCCGCGAACATACCCAGTGGGATACCGATCAGGATCGACAGGCATGCCGCGGTTCCCAGCAGGGCTAGCGTTGTCATCGCCTTTTCCCAAAAGCCCAAGAGCCCCATATAGGATAGGAATGCGCCGGAATAGATAGCCATCCGCACCCCTGCCGTGAGCCACGTCAAAAGAATGATCAACGCCGCGATCACGATCCATGGGGTACTGACAAAGACGATCTCAAGCGCGTCGAGCACGAGCCGGATCACAAAGGTGATCCCGTCGAACAGCGCGTCGCCGTTTAGGACCGCCCAGTTAAAAAAGTTCTCGACCCAGTCGATGCTGATCAGGCGGATATCAGGATCAGTCGGGAACGCGCTGAGCAAGGTAAACCGCCCCGGCAAACTGTAGTGCAGCATGGCAGCGAGCACGATCAGGGCCATGAAAACCGCGCTGAACACAATTTGCGATACGGGCATGCCTGAACGAACGGAACGATCAGAGACCCAATCCGAAAAGCGCGCCTCCAGCGCCCAGTTGGCGACAATGGCCTGTGCCGCCTTGGCCAGCAAAAGAATACAAACGCCGATCAAAACGATCTGTGGGCCTTGCGCAGCCAATGCGGCGGCTTCTTCGCGGATGCCACCTATGTTTTGCTCTAAGCTTTCGACAGCGCGGCGGAACGCGTCCACACGGTCAGAGCCTGCTTCAATCGCTGCGGTCAACTGCTGGCGACGCAAATCGAGCGTCCCTTCAATCGAGGCGATCCGCGCCATCGCATCTGCGCCCAAATCCCCGAACAAACCGCGTGCAATTTGCACCAGTGCCAAAGCCTCAAGGATCAAAAACGGCAGCGCCCATGACCAAAGCCCGCGCGCCCCAAACCAGACCGGGCCAAACAGCCCCGCCATTAGGTTCAGCGTCGGGGTAAAGCGGGCCGAGGCGCCGATTTTGTTGAAGTTCTTGATGTAGTAATCCGGGTTGGTGCGAACAAAGGTGCGGATGTTGTCGCGCCGTTCTTTTGCGTAGGCGATTGCAGCGTCGCTGTTGGGATCGTCGAGGGGGTTTACCGTGGCGTCCATCATGAGACCTCCGTGCCTTCGATGACCGTGCGCAACAAATCTGCACGTGTGATAATGCCGACATCCGCGCCGGATGCGTTCACCACGATTGGACTTTCGTCATCAATCGCGAGGGTGATCAGTTTGCTCAGCGTTTCGTGGCCATCCACGCGCGGGGCATCCGACGTGATAGGGCCGTTAGTGGCCATATATGCCGCGATCGGCTGCATCACGGCATGGGCATGCACGACCTTTAGCCGCGAAATGCCCGCCACGAAGTCAGCCACATAATCATCGGCGGGGTTCATCACGATATCCTCGGCGGTGCCGATCTGAACCACTTTGCCGTCGCGCATAATGGCGATGCGGTCACCGATGCGGACCGCCTCATCAAGGTCGTGGGTAATGAAGATGGTCGTCTTTTTCAGAATCTTCGACAGCCGAATGAATTCGTCCTGCAACTGTCGCCGGATCAGCGGATCCAGCGCTGAGAACGGCTCATCCATCAAAAGGACATCGGGGTTGGCTGCGAGCGCGCGTGCCAAGCCAACGCGCTGCTGCATACCGCCTGAAAGTTCATGCGCGAACTTGGAGCCCCACGCGCCAAGCTCAACAATATCAAGGATCGCCGCAGCCTGCCGCATCCTCTCGTTCTTGGCGACTTGTCGAATTTCGAGGGGCATGGCCACATTATCCAGAACGGAGCGGTGCGGCATAAGGGCAAAGTTCTGAAATACCATGCCGATCTTGCGGTTGCGAAAGGCCTGGAGCTCTTTGGGAGCGAGGGCCATCACATCGGTGCCCTCAATCGCAATCTTGCCGGCGGTGGGTTCCAACAAACGGTTAAAGTGGCGCACCAGGGTCGACTTGCCGCTGCCCGACAGCCCCATGATGCAGAAAATCTCACCGCGATTGACTGATAGGCTCACGTCAGCGACGCCCACGACCGCGTTAAATTCCGCAAGGACCTCCGCTTTGGTCAGACCACGATCTCGGATCGCCTTTAGCGCTTGCTCGGGTCTGCCGCCGAAGATTTTCCAAACGTTTGAAATCTCAATGACGCGATCGTCACTTTTCATAATTACCCCACCCACCGTCGGAAATGTCGGCACCGACTATCGCCCGTACCGACGTTTGTGTTGAGCGACGCGGCCCTAAAGGCCCAGCATCGCATCCACACGGTCAGAGTTTGCCGCAACCCATTCCGCTGCCACATCCGCAGGCTCACGGCCATTGGCGCTGATCTCAAAGGCGAGGCTGCTCACATCATCTGCGGTCAGCTCAAAGTTGGCAAAGAACTCCGCAATCGCGGGCGAGCGCCCCTCAAGGGAGTTGGACCACGCGATTTGCACCTGCTTGAGGTCATCTTTACTGGCCACCATGGATTTTTCGTACCAGTCCGCATCATCAGAGGGTTGGAACATCACATACTTTTCAGGGTCATACGCAGGCTCAGTCAGCATGGTGACGTCAAACATGTACCACACAGCATGGGGCTCATAGCAGTAGAACGCGTAGCCTTCGCCTTTGGCGATGCTGTCCTTGATGCGGGCGGTTTTCACCGCTTCTTCAGCGCGGATCGGCTCCAGAAAATCAAGAAGGCCATAATCACGTACTTTAACCTCATTGACGTTGGCAGAGGCCCAGCCGGGTGCCCCGATCCACATTTCACCTAATCCATCGCCGTCACTGTCCATTAGGGCCGCAACATCCGGGCGCCCTAGATCAGCGATGTCAGTAATGCTGTTGGCGGCAGCAAAATCCTTGGACACGCAGAAGCCTTGATTGCCTTGATAGGGGTTCGACGAAAGCGTGACGGTTCCTGCCTCATCCACGTATTGCTTGGTAAAACTTTCTTGGTTCGGCAGCCACACATCGGGATGTACGTCGATGTCACCCTCACCTTGGTCCATCGCCTGAAAAATCGTGGCGTTGTTGCCGGGAACATAATCAACCGTACCGCCGATGCGGGTCGTTACGACCTCGCCCAGAACGTAGGCAATTGCTTGCGCGCCTGTCCAAGATGGAACACCGATGTTCACGTTTTCCGCAAAGGCAGGCACACCAATCACGCTTACCAGCGCGGCGGCCATCAAGTTACGTTTCATAGTCATTTTGTGGATCTCCTTGTTGGTCAGTTTTTTGTTGGTCAGTTTTTGCTTTTTAGGTGGTCGTGTATCCCGGCAGATCAAAGGTCTCGGGATAGCCGAACAATGCCGCGCTCCCGCCGGTATGGAGAAAGACAACGTTATCCATTCCCGCAAAGTGGCCGTTCCGGACCAGATCGATCAGCCCGTCGAGGCCTTTGCCAGAATATACCGGGTCGAAAAGCAGGCCTTCGGTTTCGGCCAGCAGCTTGATAGCCGCGATCATCCCGTCCGTAGGAAGGCCATAGCCCGCGCCGACATACTCACAGTTTGCCCGAACGTCGGAGCGTGCAATTTGCGCGGATGATCCAAGGTGCGCAGCGGTTCGCAGCGCAAGGTCATAGACCATGCCTTCTTGTTTCTCTTGTGGGGCGCGCACCCCGATGCCGAGCAAATGGATATCGCTTTGCAACGCTGCCAAGCCCGCAACAAGACCCGCTTGGGTGCCCGAACTGCCCGTGGCGTGAACCAGCGCGTCGATCTTGAGGCCCATATCGCTGGCCTGTTCGACCAGTTCGCGGGCACAATTCACGTAGCCTAATGCGCCAATGGGATTAGAGCCGCCGCCGGGGATCACGTAGGGAATTTTCCCTTTAGCGCGGAGGGTTTCGGCAAGGTCTTCCATCTCAGTCGCCATATCAGTGCCTCCGCTCCGCTTGGCGACGGTCGCACCATGCAGACGGTCCAACAGGACATTCCCACTCATGATATAGCTTGGATCGTTTGAGCCGGTGCGGTCCTCAAGAAGTATGTGACAGGCCATGCCTAGCTTGGCCGCGGCGGCTGCCGTTTGGCGGGCGTGATTGGATTGTGTCGCACCTTGGGTGATGATCGTATCGGCACCGTTTGCTTGAGCGTCAGCCATCAGAAACTCAAGCTTGCGAGTTTTATTGCCACCCGATGAGAGCCCCGTGCAATCGTCCCGTTTGACCCACAGACGCGGGCCGCCAAGCAATTCACTGAGCCGATCCATCGGCTCTAGGGGTGTAGGAAGATGCCCCAGCGCAACGCGCGGAAACCGGGCCAGTTGAATCGCAAGGTCCTTGCAGCGGCTTGCAGTCAAGTCCGCGAAGTCGGTGTTATCATGGCCCACCAATTGATCAGTAACAGTCACAGCGCCCCCCAGTTTTGTATCTGGTAAAAGCTTCTTCTGGACCAAATCAGAAAAACAGTGCTTTTTTCTATGACCGCTCATAGCGTTTGTATGACTAAGAGGAATCGGCCCATGCACTTACAGTCACTTGATGACGTTCTTGTCCTACTAGAAGAGGGCAATCTCTCGCGGGCGGCAGCGCGTCGAAACATCACGCAGCCTGCGTTTTCACGGCGCATCCGAGGGTTTGAGGATTGGCTTGGGGTTGAGGTGTTGGACCGGCACACCAATCGCGTAGACATCAGTCAGGCGCTGATTTCTAACGAGGGAGAGATACGCGCCCTTATTGCGCGCCTTCGTGAGTTGCGCACAAAAATTGGGCGCTATGATGCAAGCCGCAGCACCATAGCAATTTCCACACAACATGCCGCTACATGCTCTACCTTTCCGGATATGGCGCTGAGAGCGCGCGCATCTCTTCCTGGGCTTCAGTTTCGGCTGCGCGCCGGGAACCTAAACGATTGCGTGACCATGTTTCTCCGCGGCGACACCAGCATGTTACTTTGCTATGAAGCCGAGAGTGTCGGCCCCCTACAATTCGGGCCGGACATTCTGCGAGGGATCTGGGGTAACGACTATCTAATTCCAGTGGTGGGCGGCGCACTGCGCTACCGCATTCGGGATAAGGGTCGTGTCGCCGCCGACACCCCCGCAATCGTGTACCCAGAAGACAGCTATTTCGGGAAAGTTCTGCACAACAGCGGGCGACCGTTCGGCGTGCCGGGGGCAGACACGAGCGCCTTTACCGTGACTGCCTTTTCAAGTGGTGTACGCGAACTCATATTGGCGGGATTAGGTATCGGATGGCTGCCCTTTAGCATGATCCATCAGGAGGTCCAAAGTGGCGCACTAATCTCGCTTGCGAACACCTATGGCAAGGAGCCACTTCAGGTCGCAGTATATGCCGATAGCAGGATGTCGACCGCGCAGTCATTGATGGAAGTTTGGACCCAAGATAATTAACCCGCCCCACAAGTTTTTGCGCCGGAGGCTTCGCTAGGCCGGATTAGTTTTTGGTGCAGTAACGATCCGTTGTGGAGACAACCGTAGTAGGCGGTAATCAATCAGCAAGAGAGCGAAGAAAACCACCTGACCAATTATGGCATCGAGTGACGATGACGTAAGCTGCGCCCATGAACCGCCGGAGATGAGACTTGAGATGGAAGCGCAGATCACAGCAGTGGCAAACCCGCAAAGCATAATGTGACGCCAGTTGAATCCGACCACTCCACTTGCAACGCGCAATCCTAATTTGCGAGCAGCGATGAAAGCGAAGGGGAGAATTAGAATAGAAAGTACGGGCTCATGCGCCGCTAGTACCCAAAAATTGCTAGAATCATTTGGCCAAGAATATATCCACATCGCAGGCATTAGCAGGAAGGGAATCGACTTTAGGCCAAAAAGCCAAGCGATGAGCACACTAAAGCCATAAGTTAGGAAAACGCCGGACGCCACGTCATCATTAGATGGCAGGTTACTTGTAAGAATAGATATGATACTTGCGTCCAGAGAATGCAGTGAAAGATACACAGTGGACACAATTAGGAATTCAATTAATATCGTAATTCTTAATACAATAATGGTACGCATGGTCGCTTTCCTTACCAAAACAGCCCTCAGCACCACCCCTGACACGAAGTCTCATCTTGAATTTTAAGATATAGACTTTCGATCTGAAACGGCATATTATCATAAGATACAACTTGTAATCTTTTGCTGTAACGAGCAAAACGGCGATAATTGGGATGGCTTTGCAACGTCAAAGTCTTAAAAATATCGTCAAGATGACGCTAGATCATACGGGTGCACATGCCAACGGCCGCAAAACTAAGAGCTCTGCTCAAAGCAATGGAAGAAGACCTTGGGTTCACTGACTGGCCCGAGCACAGCAAGGACATCTATTACGCCTTGCAGTTACTCTCCGAGGACGGACAACACGCCTCGCTTGCTGAGCTGAAGAAGCACAAGCTTACTGCCGAGATTGCATACCCTACGTTGTTCCGTGGGCTTCAGAAGCTCATTGAAGAAGGCAAGATCAGACGCGTAGGAACGGCACGTTCGGGCCTCTACGAAGTTGTGGGCGGGGTCGCTGCTGACGATTGACCGGCTTTTGTTCGTCGCAAATTACCTAGCGATGGTCTCGATCTGTCTTTGTATGGTTTTTGGGATTTACACCTCAAAGAAAACGTAGCTGCCCGGCTCCAGTGTCATTTCTAGGGACAGCTCCGAAGCAGCAACGATTACGTCTTCAATAATATCGTTAACATTTAATCTAGTTGGGGCCGCCAATTCTCTCGCGATTTTTGCCATGCCGGGCAGAACAAAAGCTGCTTGGCCAGGTCGTTGCGCCTCAACCAAACGTTAAGAGGCCTCAATCGCTTCAAGTGGTAGGCACAGATTACGAAATTTCTGGGTATACGATATTAGGCAAAGCAGGCTAACAGCCGTCCACCAGCAGATTGGGATTTACCGTGTAATTTGGCGCAGGCGTTTTTTAGTTCTACCACAGCCCAAAAGCTACTGCGGTCTGG
>NZ_CEZFMW010000074.1:0-17245 GCF_982993085.1 Thalassobacter sp.
TCTCTGTCACTCCCTTAGTCAACAAATAGTGGCACAGTTTTAGGGGGCCAAGACAGGTGGAGATCGGCGGTATGAATAAAGCGAAACATTTGATTTTAGACACATCACGTCAGAGAAATTCAACACAAGTATAATCTTGTGAATACTTCGTTTGGAAACTACTTTTCCCTAACATACGTTACATAAAAATTTTTAAGCATGCGGTGCTGCTGCAGGCGGTCGCCTAGGCTGAACCCGTCACGCCGCATGGGCGCTTGGAAAATATCCAGACCGCGATCGAGAACGATTTTCCAGCCGGTGTCAGTGACGATATCTCTGGAATGAGCAGTTCCGGAGCCATCAAATGCCCAAGTGAAATCAACACCTGAACCGATGCATGCCTCGGTAATGCTCTCGAGCAATTCGCGTTGCTTTTGGACGTTTCCGTCATCAGGCCCGGTGACAAGATGGATGGCCACTTGATCTTCCAACGCCTTACGCTGGATGACCATCTCGACGAATTCCATCATGTTCTTGATCTGATAAAAATAGCGAATGTAAGGGTCTGTCACTACGATCCGCGATGCACCGTCCAGATAGGGCCCAAACAGTTTATCGTAGCTGATGCCTTTTCGGTTTTCGGCGAATACGTGGTGACCCTCTTCGGCGCGCGGCTTGGCGGGCGCCGAGGTCTCCGATGTGTCGCGCGCCTCATGTTCGACTTCGATGACGTCATCATCGACAGCATCTGTGGATTGGTCCTGCTGCTTTGGGTCTAAGGCAGGTTTCAGATAGTAGAATTGGGGGAACTCTTGCTCTTCGACGGTTTGGACACGCCGCTTTTCCCCGTCAGAGCCAGTGTAGAAGAAGTCGACATCTGGATAGGTCGCATCGATCCGAAACAGTTGGTCCTTTACGCGCTTTCGACTTTCAAGTGCGAGCCGCAAGAGCTCTTCAACGTCATCGGCTGTTTCATCTCCGGCAGGGAAAATCACCTTCAGGAAGCCCGACATGGTTTTGTAGACGGCGTCCCGATCACGGGTTGAAATCTTCTCGCTGACTTTGAAATGCAGGTCCGGCCGGTTGGAGAAGTCTTCTTGTCGCAAATGGCGAAGGATCTCGGCGAGGTAGTCGACAATGAACCCGTAGCCAGTGGTGAACATCTCACCTCGGATTACGTCGATCTCCCAGCCAGGCAGATAAGCGTGGAGACGGTCAATGAATGCAGAGTCATGGAACTGGGGCGGCAGGGCTTCGAACAAGTCGCTGTTCTTGAGCATGAACGGGACGTTATGGTCTGTGTTGCCTACAAATGCGAAGCTCGCTTCTGCCCCCATGGGGTTAACCCCGCGCGAGAAGGTCTTGTTTGCCATGTAGTTTTTCATGATATCGACCAAGGCTTTGTTCGCGGTTTTCTCGCGTCCCGCAAATTCATCAAAGGCCACGACATCCCAGTAGCCGACCAGTCCGATCCGCCCATTCGAGTTGTCTACAAACAACTTCGGGATGGTCACTTCGCCGCCTGAGATCAACTGCCCGTGTGGCGAAAACTCTGAGTATATGTGCGATTTACCAGTTCCCTTTGGGCCAAGTTCGATGATGTTGTAGTTTCGTTCCACGAAGGGGATCAGGCGCATCAACTGCAAAAGCTTGCTGCGACGTCCGAAGGCTTCAGGATTGAAGCCAATCGACTGCATCAGGAGATCAATCCACTCATCTTTGGTAAATTGCGCGCGCGCCTCCTTGTACCCTTCGTAGTCGACCTTCGCGATCTGGATGGGTTTGATGGTCTCGAGCACCCACGGAGATGTTCTTGCGTCCTCTGAAAACTCGTATTGGACATCGGCAATACACCATACGCCGGTCACAAGCAGCTTTGGGTGCGCTTTGACCGTTCCGCTATCCACCGCAACCTTTTTGATGCCCAGGTTGTCGAACGTGGCTTCGTAACTGTCTGTTTTTTCGTTCAGTGAGACGCTGATCTGATCGATGACCTTGTAACGACCCTTTTCCTTGATCGTGGATTGGATCAGTCCCGCTTCGCTTCTGTGAACGTAGTGCTTTCTAAGGATTTCTTTGACGGTTTCGATGCCGCTCTCGATCGATGCTTCGTCGTCAGTCGCGCAGTACTGCCCAAGCAGATATTCGAGGACATATGTTGGAACGATTGCGTTGCCTTTGACCGCTTTAACAAGGTCTTTGCGGACCACGTAGCCCGCGAAATGCTCGTTAATCTTTTCGTCGAGTGCGCTCATGATAGGTCCTTAAAAGTCGAAATCTGTCGATATGCCACGACGCAGTTGGAAACGGTGGCTTGTGTAATCTTCGAAGTGGCTCGTTTTGCCGATACGTTCGCGAAGCTTGAGGAAGACGTCCTGGTTGTTGAACCGATCAGCATCGCGAGAAAGCAGGAACTTGATGGGCAGCTCCCGTTCGCGCGCATTTTGCGAGGTGTAGTCAAAGGTCAGCGGGTGCTCATCTGAGATGAGCGTGCCGTCCGCAGCGTAAATCCCAGCCAGAACATCACGCTGTTGCTGCTTCTCTGAAACCGGCTGTGTTTGATAGAGAGTGACCGCCGTCTGGCCGGAAGAGATCAAGCTTTTTCCAGTGACGATGATCTGCACTTCAACTTTTTCAACATCGGCTTCGCGTCGTTTGCCGACACGGAGTACGGGAACAATGACCTCTTGAAGCGTGGCCCCGCCATGTACGAACCGGCTTCCCGCCCCCTTGACGCGCATACGATTGATCGAATTGGGCAACAGAACGTCCAAGTTGCCTGATAGACCCAGATTTGAGGATGAAAACTTCTTCATTCCAGATGTCGCATCCAGGTCTCGCCCGATGATAAATCGACGATTCTTAACAAGGATTTCCGCACCAGCGGGAGCCGCTACCGAAAAGTCAGTCTCATCCAATGCCCGGTGCTGATAGATGAAGCCATGATCCGCCGTCACAAGGATGTTGGAAAAGTTGGCCGTCGTAAGCTTGCGGACCAGTTTGGTCAGATCCTCGACAGCGACTTCTGCAGCCTCTGTCACGCGTTCCTCAGTGACGAGCTTGTCGCCAACGATGTCGATCCTGTTGTGGTAGAGGTAGAGAATGTCATGATCGCGGAAAATCTCTTTGCCGTCGTCCGCCTTCAAGCTCATGAAATCATCGGCCTTCATGGCTTTGACACGGTCTCCGGCACGCCCCATGCCCAGCACCTTTTCGCGGTTTGCGGTTCCCTGAGTAGGCAAGCCAAACGAAGATACGTTTCCGTCCTCCGACAGCTCCAGATCCTTGTTCGGTAAGAGCGCAGCCATGCCGAGTTGCGTGTAGCTGGGCAAAGCAGAAATCATCGGCTTTAGATCGGCGTCGAACCGGTTCAGTTTACGGATCTCGCGCAGGGCTTCTTCCGCAACCTCATAGCGCAATGCGTCTGAGATGATCACCACCACCTTCTGATCGCGGCGGCGGAATTCGGCGGCTTGGTCCATATAGAAATCGGTCTGATGCGCAAAACCCGATATCTTCCAATCGCTCAGTCCAGCGATCTGATCCTGCCAGGCATCATTGACGGCAGACAGGAAGTTGGTCGTGTAGCGGTTCTCTACGCTCTCGAACAACGCGCTAAGAAGCGAGGCCTGACCGCTTTTTTGCATATGATAGATGAATTTGCGGTAGAGCTGGTCGATCTTGTACCAGTGCGAAACATAGCGCTTCACCCCCTCAGCAGGGGAGGTCATAGTCAGGTTCGCTTCAGCCAGCGCCTGCTGGAATTCTGTGGCATAGCCGATGGCTTGATAAATATCCTCATAGGTCGGGTACCAATGGCTTTGCCGCCTCTCTCGCACGGTCTTCAGCACCTCGGCAGATGAGACCGTTTGGCTTGCCATCTCACGCACCAGAGACCGGATTATCTGCCGGTCGATCTCCTCAAAGTGGTCGATGGCACGCAGGGCCTTGATGTCGCGCTCTTGCACGTCTTCTGGGATCCGCAGGATTTCCTGGTACTTCCCACTCAGCGTTTCAAACGCCTGCGCCCCCAGCCGATTGTTCTTCCAGCGGCGGAAGACAAGAAGTGCCTCGCCGTTCAGCTTGCCATCTTCGCCCAGGGCGCGGGCATAGCAGGATTGGAACAGCGTAATCGCGAAATCCTCAAAGTCAGGCGCATCGCTGACATAGCCATAGGCATTTTCCACCTGCTTCCAGAAGAACTCTGTCAGACCGGACCGTTCCATCAGGCGTATCGCACCGTCGCGCTCGTCTGCCAGCTCTGCCAGGAGCTCCTCGATGACTGTGTCCAAGGCTCCCTCGGCCCCGGCGCAGACGGCCAGCATGCGGCGCAGCACGTCTGTCTTGGTGTCGGATTGCGTGAGCATCTGCTTCAGCGCCTCGATGCGACCCTTGGCGCGGTAGAACTCCATGTGGTCGCGCACCACGTCCTCGAACTGCAGCGGCAGGCGCAGTTCAGCTAGCCAGATCGCGGCCTGATCGGCCTTGAAGACGCCGCAGGCGAAATAGAGGTCAAGCAGCCAATTGTCGGCCATCTCGGGCGCGGGGCCGTCGTGGAACACCAGAAACTTCTGTTTCGGCTCTTGCCGCAGCATGCGGTACTTCAGGCCGAACTCGTTATTCGCGATCGCCACCTTTTCCACATCCGGTAGATCCACGGCGTCATATTCGGCCCGCATGTCGCGCGCGGCGTCGTACCAAAAGACGATCCGGTGATCGATGAACAGCCGCTCCAGGCCCGCCTTGATCCGGTCCGTCATGACAGCCCCGCGATCTTCTTCAGGGCAGAGCCGAACTTGGGATAGTTGGCCTTCACCCCGTCATCCAGATCGATCTCGATCTTTTGCTGTGCCAGCGGGAAGATCACGTCGCGTTCCCATTCGTTCAGCTCGTCGATCTGCTTGGCGACCGATGCCACTTCCTTCAGCGCCTTGGTTTTATGGCCTTGCGTCGCCGTCGGATCATCGGACAGCTTTTCCAGCCGCGTGCGTTCGCCCTCCAGCTTGGTGATGAACTCGCGCAGGTAGTCGTTGAGGATGACCGAGACGGTGTCGGGTCGGTAGCGGTGCATGTAGATCAGCGCGTTGAACGTGCCTTTGGGGCTGGAGACCATCCAGTAGATCGGGCGTTTCTTGTAGCGTTTCACGTGGTCGGCGTAGAAATCCTTGGTGAAGTATTTGCGGATGTCCTTGCCGAGCGCGTCTTCGATGTAACGCAGGTTCTCGCGGAAATGCGCCTCGCCGAAACTCACGCGCAGGAACAGGCGGAAGCGTTCGGTGATGTCGTCGGGGAACCAGTTTTCGTCGAGCACGGGGATGACGTTGTCTTCGTCCGGCATGAAGCTCGGCTTGGGGATGCGGGCGAGGTAATCTTCCAGCCGCTCGCCCTGATTGGCGAGGATCAGGCCCGGCGCGTCGAGGCTGTAGCGGCCGAACATGCAGCCGACGGCATAGCTGAGGAACTCGGCCATGGTGTCGGCGCGCAGGCGGGTTTCGCGCTCACCTTCCGTGCCCTTCACGCCATAGCGATAGGCGGGGTTGCAGGTAAGGGTGATCTCCTCGATCGGCACCTCGGGGGTCAGCTCGTCTTGCAGACCGTAAGCGTCGATGAAGATGCGGTTGTTCTCTTCCTCCAAAGCTTTCATCTCGTCCGTTATGGACTGCCAGTGGACGCGGAGGGTGGCATAGCTGTCCGCCAGCGTCGCGCCACGATGATCGGGCGAGAGCAGCGGGAGCGTGGTGAAATCCCAGGAAGTTTCGTAGGCGTCCCAGTCGGATTTGGCGTAGGAAACCAGAGCCGTTGCGGATTTTACTTTGGGCAAAACATCCTTGGGAAAAAGCGCCGCGCCGATGTCGCCCGGCTGGAAGTTGAGAGTTGGCGATAGAAACTCAAGATACCTGCTCATTACGGTCGAGTTCAAGAAAGCCCCGAACTTTCCAAGATCAGACTCCGCGAACAGAGTGCAGCCGCCATTGTCGAAGATTGCACCCTTAGGCGTATACCGTGCCGAAAATCCACCCGACGAAACGGTCGTCCATGTGAAACCCTCTTCGAAGAAATGCTTGCTATTTCTTATAGTCGGCTTTTTCTTCTTCCATGAAAGGCGGCTTTTGACCTCAGAACCATTGCCCTCCCAATTGAGAACTATCTCCCTGTTGCCATACCAGCGACGAAATTCTCCACCCTTATTATAGGGGACCCATCTGAAGTTTCGTTCGTGTTCTCCTGATAGGTCTGCCCGCTCTTGGGAGATCTCGTGCCAAAACCTCAAGAAGCGTTCATTTTCCCCCGTGTCGATTCCCTTCCTTGGTGCAGCAATGTCCTTTAGGAGCTCGCCGCTTGAGTAAAGGTCGCGTTCCTTGTCGCTAATCCAATAGGCGAGAATAAGGCCGGGTATCTTGAGAAACTCCTCCTGTGATAGCGGAAATCTACCGACATTCTCGTCCAAGAAGAGATCGCGGATTGTTTCAGGCTTACGAACGTCGACATGTCTTTCGAAGAGACGCCGGTAGATGCCTTTGTGCCCTGGCAAATGCGGCTTTCGCGACACCACAAATGCAACGCTACCAAAGTCAGAGCCAAAAATACCGCGCCCAAGCTGCAAAAGAGATTCAATTGTTTGATTGTCGACCAGTTGGTGTCGAGTACCTTCGAATGAACTTAGGAACATCCAAGACGGAAGGTTGATCATCCCCCATTTGCCGCTTTCCACGCAGAGAAGCGACGCTCGGTGCATGAAGCATGTCATTAGATCGGAATAGTGGTTGGGATAGTGTTCCTTGGCCCAGTTAACCAGCTTTCCGTTCATCCCTTTCCCGCCCATATACGGCGGGTTGGCCACCACCACGTGATACTTCGGCGACAACGCCTCGGCCATGCGCAGCACGGCGACGACGCGCGCCTGCACCTCTTTCAGCAGCAGGTCGCCGCCGAAGTCCCGCGCCTCGACGACCCGCAGCGTCTCGGCCGGGTCGCGCAGCTTCGGCACGATCAGTGAGCCGTAGTTCTTGGCCTGCTCGAACTGTCCCAGCGTCTCGCGCAACTCATCGGTGAACAGATCCTCGCCCACCACTGCGGCCACGTCTTGCATCTCGGCCTCGGTAAAGACCACGTTCTGCAACACGCAGATGTCGGGTTTCGCCTCTATCCGCAAAAACCGCCGCCGCCCCAGCCGCGCCGCTGCCTTCATCGCCAGCGCAAAGGCGGCCAGCGCGCCCGCGCGGTCGTCAATCTCCACCCCGGTCAGGTTGTGCGTCAGGATCAGCGCGGGGATCTCTGTCGCGTCATATCCCTCTTCCTCGTAGATGGCGTAGAGCAGGTCAAAGGCATAGGTCAGCATGTGCCCCGAGCCTGCCGCCGGATCGCAGATGCGGATCTCTTCCGGCTTGGTGATTTTCAGGAAATCCGTCTCAGGCTCTTCCGGCGCGATGTAATAGTCCATCTTCGCCGCCAGCCCGCTTGCTGGATTGTTCAGCAGCCAGAGCCGCCCCAGCGAGTTCTCCACCAGATAGCGGACGATCCAGTGCGGGGTGAAGAGCTGCGTCGCGGCGGGGATGTTCTCGGCGGTGATCTTCTGGTTCTTCTTCAGCCCCGCGAAGACCTGGTCCTTCTTCTCCGAGATGTAGAACTGGTAGAGCCAGCCGATGATCTCGACGTCCTGACAGGCGTCCTCGGTCATCACCTCGCGCAGTTCAGCGAGGATGGAGGTCCGCGACAGCAGATCCTCGGGCATCAGGAGTTCGGTGTAGTCGTCGATTTGCTCGAACAGGAACGGCATGGGGCCGTGCCACTGGTTGCAGGTGTGGACGAGCAAGAGGCGATACGCCTCGGCCTGCGGGTCATGGGACGGCGTGCGCCCGTCGAGGAGGGATTGGATGGTGGCAGGCGCACCGTCCGGTAGGTTGCCCGCCATCGCCTCTGACAGCAGCTCGGGCCGCGTGGCTCCGTCGGCGGGGGAGACGGTGCGGACCTGCGTGTAGCCGTTGGCATCCATGAAGCGCAGGGCGGTGAAGCGGTTGAACCACGTGTAAGCGACCTGTTCGATGACCTGCTGTTTGTCGGCTTTGGCGATGGCGTTTTCGAGGTCTTTGACGGCCTTCGGGGCTTCCCGCCGCGCGGCGCTACCCTCGGCCAGCACGACGTCGAGCTTGGAAGCGATCTGATCGATCAGCAGGTTGCGGGCGGCCTGGGCAAACTTCTTGAGCGCGTTGGTATCCATTACACAATTACTTTCTTACCCGCGCGGATTTCGGCCAGCAGGGTCTTTTTCATCTCGTTGAGGTATTGGTCGACGTCGGCTTCATCGGTCAGCAGCGTTTTGGGGGCTGTGACCTTCAGCTGCGAGGCGAGGACCGTTGTGGGTGTCTGCGGTTTAGGAGGGGCATCAGGTAAAGGGTCATCTTCGGGCGCCGGACGCGCAAGCCGGTCGAGTTCATTGACCGCGTCAGCCAGCAGGTTTGTGCGCGCGCTATTGGCACGATCACGTAGCACGGGGATCAGTGCTTCCGTATCGAGACCTGATTTGTGGGACTCGATGCGGGCGGTGATGCGCGCCTGTTTGTCCGGATCGAGCGCCTGGAAGTCCGGCATTTGCGAGATTTTAGCAGAGACGTCCTCGACCTCTGCGATGACGGCTTTGCGCTCCTCAAGCACCTTGAGTTCGACCTTGTTTTTAAGATCAAACAGGTCGGATTTGAGGTTCTGGATCATTGAGCCTTTGAAGCAGCCTGGATCCTCTAATGCAGCGCGCAGCTTAGCCCCGGCATCAGGATCGACATAGTCGATGTTGGCAGATTGGCTGGCGAGCATATCGCGGGCATCGTCGTAGATACCCTTTTGCGCCCCCCCCATGAAGGACTTCACCTTGTCCAGGATATCTTCCTTCGCGTTCAGAAGGTCATCCTCGCGCTTGGGCGCGTCGGAAATATACCAGTTCGCTGGCTTGCCCTTCATGCCCCGCAGCAGTTCATGGAACGGCTCGAGCGCGGTCAGGAAAGGGTAGCGGTGTGACAGGCGAATAAGACCGTCTACCTCGGCTTCGAGCGTATCAATGCTTGTAGCCCATTCCGCACCCAAACCACGCGCGTCTGTTCCCGATGAGGGGTGCGCAAAGAGCTCCTGATAAAGTTCCTTCGCTCGACGAATTTCTGCAGCGGAGAATTCTGTCTGAGGGGTCAATAGTATGTTCGGAAGCGCGTGACTGTTGTTCAACGCCTTGGCAAGTTCCAACCCCTCCTTGATGTCGCTGTCGACGCGCGCTTCGATTTTGCCTTTGGCAACCAAGCTGCCCGCAAGGCAAAGGACTGCGGTAACTGGCCACCCGTAGGGTTTGGATGTGAACCGATCAGCCAGATATTTGACGGAGACCTTCACCCCGTTGCGTGCCTGCGCGTTGATGAAGCTGAGGACGTCCTGTTCGGCTTCGTTGATACCCGTACCGTCAGAACCGAATAGCCCGCTTTCCGACTGTACCGCTTTGTTGATGTCGGCCTCGGTATAGCTGACGCCGCGCAGCATCGGGAGATTGGTGTAGACTTTGTCTACCAGGGACTGGAACGCCTTGCTGATGCGCTCTTGAGCATCCTCTCCACCGATCTCCAATTCGTCACCCCTGACGAAAAGTCGGGCGCTTCCCATCAACTTGCGAAGCCGCATTTCAAGGTCTTTTGCGCGGCGGCCGTTTTGTTCGCCTTTTTCTGCGACGATACGGTCGCGGCCCGGCTGCGGAGAACCGCTCCGGGACTGACGGATGAACTTGTCCGTTTGCTTAAACAGGATCAGGTCGCGGACGAAGTTGGCATCTGGTTTCATGGCAACCGCGAGCTCTTCCCGAGACATAGTTTTCATTCGAATGCCATCGGGGCTTTCAACCTCGTCGCTGAGGGGCGAAACGAGATTGATTGCCAGTTCGTACTCGCGACCAACTGCGTGATCATCAAGCTTCCGGGTAAAGGAATATTCGCTGTTCGTTGCGAGATGCTTGATCTTGCGATGACGCAGAATGGTATCGAATGCGAGGGTTTCGAGTTCGTTTGAGAGCTCAGAAGGGTCTATTTCGAGGGCTTTGATTTCCGCTTCGACATCCTTTTCCTCATTGGTGAGGAACTCATAGACCTCACCGTTCCGCTGGATATAGGTTTCCCTTTCCAGACGGCTCAATGCTTCCTCGATCTTTCGGCGTTGGCTCGTTTGGTCCGCCTCAAACTCTGACAGCAGCAGAATTCCGATGTTTCGAACCGACGGTTTGAAGCCTTTGACGTATTTGACGAGGAACAAGGATTTCAAAACCCGAACGGCAAAAGGATCGTCCAGGTTTTTTTCGGCAATCTGGATACTCTGTTGAACCGAAGATTTCAGTGCGGTGCGGATTCCTTCGAACATGAGATCGAAAGTGGCCAGCCCTCCGACTTCTTTGTCTTTCAGCTTCTTAGAGACCTCTTGGAAAACGCCCAACATCGAACGCTCACCGACCGAACTGTGTTTGCCTTCAAATGCGTTGTGCTCCGACAAAGACGTGATCGCCATTTGGAAGAGGTCATACTGATAGGGAGGGAAAGGATAGCTTGAGATGAAATGCTCGCGATCCCGGTAGTTTTTGAGCTTCATCGAGCCGTCAGCAAAATCGAACAGGGTCTTGAGGTTGTTTTCTTCGCGGTCATGAAGGTTGCCAAGCGTTACTTGCCCTTCCGACGTTTTGGCGAGGAGGCGGCGCTGGATCACTTCGGCGACGTCGGCCGAGTTCAGCGGCATGCGGTTGCTGAAGCGGGCCTGGATTTTGGAGAAGTCATTCTCTTGCTGTTGCGTCATGTCGCCGATAACCGACGCCATATCTTGCTGCGCAGTTACTATGATCCAAGCCTGCCCTTTGCATTTGGTGTTAAGGCTCTCTGCGATGGTTTGCAGGTTGGTCATGAGCTTAACATTGTCCGCAATATACTGGCCGACTTCGTCAACGAAGAAGTTTAGCCGGAAGCCCTTGGGCTGGTCATCGATCCAAGCTTTGACTGTTCCAGCGAAGTCCTCAATCGAGACACGTGTGTCCTTCCGGTATTGGCTTAGGATGTCTTTTGCATCTGAAGGATCACCACCGGTTGCTTCTGCAAACGCTGTCGCAATGTTCTTGGCTTCGAGTAGCGCCTGTTCTCGACCGCGCTCCCAGTCTTTCCCGGCAGCGCTTCGAAAAGCTTCTTTGAATGCCTCGAATTGCCTACGCCCCTGCAAATCGCGTTCGAATTGCGCGATATGAGGCTGTTTGCCATAGAACCCGCAGGCTTCGTCAAAGACCTTTTGGAAGACAGATAGAAGCGCATCTACATCCGTTTTCGAGATCACATCTGCCTTCTGGTCGATATTGAACAAGATCGATTTCGACGGGATGGAAACGGCCTTGTTGAGTGCGCCTGCCAGCATTGGCTCGCCTTTGAGCTTCTCAGCGAAGATCTCGTGAGCGGTTTTGCCGTCGACTTCACGATTTTCAAGCAGTAGAGCCAGCATCTTCAGCAAGTGCGACTTACCAGAGCCAAAGAAGCCAGAGATCCAGACGCCATTTGAAGTGTCATAATTGTTGTAGGCGTCGAGGAACTGTTCCAGCCGTTGGCCGATCTCCCCTGTGATGACGTACTCGTCGAGTTCGACGCGAAGGCTTGCCTCGTCATCGGCCTTAATGACGCCGTCAATGGCGCGATCAACGGGTTTCTCAAAAATGTCTTTTAGCAGCTGGGCCATGGGCTTAGACCTCGTAATTCAGAATGTTGAAGGCGCGGTAATACTTGTCGTCATGAAGCTGGCCAAAGAGATCCAATGACGCGCCAGTCGCCAAAGCATGGGTGTAGCTTCCTGGGAAGAAGAGAACGGTTGGTGCTTCTTTCGCCGTGCTTTGTAGGTTGTTCAGCACGTTGTGAGATCGGATGTAAGGATAAACTTCACCGACGCCTGACAAGAAAATGACGTCATGTGGGGTCGCTCGGATCGCCTGGCCAATATGCGGGATCAGGTGAGCCTGTGGGTCCAAGACGCCCTGTAGAAGTTCCTTGATCTCACCCTTGCTACTGTCGGCCTCAATTTCAAGAACCTGCTCTAAGATCCCGCGCTCTGAAAGTATTTCGAGCGCGAGATCGTAGAGGTTCAGGTCCAACACTCGAGTGCCGGAGTGCTGAATTCGGGTCACAAGATCTTCACGATCCTCAACCATGGTGAGCCCTTCCTCGGCGGGAAAGGGATAGATGAAAAATGGCACTTCATTCCCTAGGCCTTGTTTGGTCAGGAAGCGTTCACTAGTGATCACGCGGTAGAGGTGCTCGGCCCGCTCTTTCCGGTTTAGTTCTCGTTTCAAATTAAGCTCCCTCAACCGGAACGCTGGGGAAAATGGCCAGCTCGCCGGGGTTGTGGTCTTCAATCATGTGTTTCAAACGTGTGGAAATAATCGCGGTTTGAATGCGATCATCTTCTGAAATGATCCCGGCTTCACGCATCATGCGAAACATGATTTGACGAAGTTTCAGGCGGGTCGACCGACTTAATCCGGCCAGTCCTTCATCCCATTCAGCTTTTGCCTCAAATAGAATGTCAAAGCTTTCGAGCGGTAAATCGAGTTGGTAAGATAGATATCGCTCTCTCACCACTTCCACCGCAAATTCACGAACGAACCGATATGCGCGGCATGTGGCAATCCACAACATCGCCTGCTGTTCGGAGCGGTCCGCCTCTTCCACAAGGTAAGCGCGTTCCTCATCTGTAAGAGTAAGCAGGCGGTTAGAAATTTCGCGCAACGATCGACGGTTCGATGCTGATTTCGGTAGGCTGGTTGTGCCTTCCTCCATGGCTCTGAGAATTGTGTCTTCCCAAGCTTCACCGTCTTCATGCAAGCGCGCGACTTCCAGGCTTTCGTTCAGGAAGAGCCCGCCGGTGCTGAATGACATCTTGTAGTCTTGTCTCGCGAAAGCACTCATCGCCGCCCCCTTTCGAGAGCAGCGCGGACTTCTCCGTCATTGATCAAAACTATGTGCTGATCCTGTGGGGCGCGGATACTAGGATCAACGTCAAGGCCAAGCCGCTTTAGATTGTAGAACAACAGGCACTTTCGCACTGAAAGTTCTGCCGCCCCGTCATTCATTGCATAGTCGAGCTCGACAATCCTGCGTTGGTTTTCAGACAGTCCAGGGTGCGGTGCGATTTTGAGCGTTATTGTTTGGTGCCAGTCTTCATCTGTACCGGCGTCGACATCTGATTGTTCCCCCAATGCGCTTTTCAGTATGCGTCCGAGAACAAAGTCTTTGAAGACCTGGTCTTTTGAGCATAGCGCTCTCGCATGCCAACGAAATCCGTCATGTGCGAGGGCATGAGGAATGATAACGCGATTTTCTGGATCGGGGGAGGACATGGACTGATAGCTTATCTGCAGTTCTTTGCGCTGTTCACAGGCCAATAAGACGTTGCGAAGTGTTAGTGCGCTTAGTCCGCGCCCAGGCACAGTGGTTGCCAGAATGTCCGGTTGGTAGACAATCCAGTCTGCAGCGGGGACTGAACCGCCCCGTGAGATCGACAGGAGATCATCAAGATACTCTGACGGATCAAGCGCAGTGTAGTGTTCTTCAAACTTCGGGCCCAGAACGTAGGTCTTGGCCGTTTTATCGTAGATGATGTGTTCGGGATGATCATTGATGTAGCTATTGAGGTCTTTCGAAGCTTGAGCCCGACTGAGGCCCATAACATCCATCAGATCCGCAAGGCCGACACGTCCACGCCAAAAGACCCTGTGCTCAATGAATGCACGGCGATCCTGCTGCCATCGTGAAAGACTATTCGATTCGCTTGTCATAGCTTAAGTCTAGTTCAACCCAGGGGATGGGTCTACATTTAAGAACCATATACTCAGCGGACTGTCTGCGATATCTTGTAAGTCTGTCAGCGGGTTGAGGGATTGCTTTGGCCTTGTATCGCGCGCGGCCTGGGAAGTGTCGCATGGTTTCAGAAGAACCCGCGCTTAAGCGCGCGGGCAACATCTCCCAATAGACTGCACCGAGGCTCAACGGGCCGTTGGCCCGCTCACCCCGATCCAGACATCATCGATTTTGTTTGGTCCGCCCAACATCCCTGACCGTGGCGGTCAACCTTTGTCCATCCCCAAAATCATCCGCCAATTTCCCCTGTCTCGCAGGCGAGCCATTCCTCGCGGGACAAATTGGCGTCTGATTTTGGCGCAGACATTTTCTTCGCAAATGTGGCCGATTGACAGCCCCGTTCAGGGCCGTGGGTCGGGCTTTGCCCTCTCCCACTCTGTTCCGCCGAATACATGCGTATTCGGTCAGATCAGGTGGCCGAGGCGCAGCCCATCGGCGGAAGGGGGCACGAAGCCTCACCCGCGTCACTTTGATCGAGGAGGCCACAAATGGCACCGAAGTTTGATGTTTATGCCCATGTCACCGACACCATTATTGCAGAGATCGAGGCGGGCACGCCGCCATGGCGCAAGCCGTGGACAGGGAGCGCGTCCGGCATTGCCCTGCCGACCCGACACAATGGCGAGGAGTATCGCGGGATTAATATCCTGATGCTCTGGGTCATGGCCGCCAAGAATGGCTATGTTTCGAGCCGTTGGATGACCTACAAACAGGCGCAGGAACTGGGCGGACAGGTCCGCAAAGGTGAAACGTCGTCGACCGTGGTCAAATACGGGACGTTCACCCGAGAGAACGAGCAGGGCATTGAGGAAGAACTGCCCTATGCGCGCGCATACCGCGTGTTCAATGCGGATCAGATCGAAGGTTTGCCGGAGGACTACTACATCCGGTCCGAGGCCCCGCGCGATCTTGGCACTGAGGCTGATCCCGAGCTTGAGGCGTTTTTTGCTCGCACGGGTGCGGAGATCGTGACCACCGATGAGCCGCGAGCCTATTATAGCCCGGCCAAAGATCACATCCATATGCCGCCCGTAGCGACCTTTCATAGTGCGAAAGGGTATTTTGCGACCCTTGCCCATGAATCAATCCATTGGACCGGTAGCGAAAAGCGGCTTGAGCGGATTAAGAAATTTGCGAACCGTGAAGCCTATGCCTTTGAAGAGTTGGTGGCGGAAATCGGTGCTTGTTTCCTTGGTGCTCAGATTGGGGTCACGCCGGAATTCGACCAAAGCGCCGCCTATGTTGAAGGGTGGTTGAAAGCGCTCAAAGAGGACAAGCGGGCGATCTTTCGTGCGGCGTCCGAGGCGCAGAAAGCAGCCGATTTTGTCCTAGCAGCCGCAGGTCAATCGAAAGCGGCCGCAGCATGAACGGCCCCGCAATTCTACCCCCGATGACGTGCCGCAAATGCGGCGCGTCAAATCCGGTGATCTTTCTCGCGCCGGTCATCGTGAAAGGCAGTTGCTCCTGTATTTGCTTGGATTGCGCAGAGGCGCGCAAATGGCTGGATCCGGACGGCAACTTGAAAGCCGGTGTTGAGCTTTGAGCACCTGCGCCCCGCCTCACGTGGCGGAGCGCAGGCCTCGGGGGATGAAATGAGAAATTGTGGCCCGTGCTGCTGCGCACGGGCCGCCCTGAGAAAATGACTGTGCGGAGGATCGACGGCTTTCAGCCCGCTCACCTCCTTCAGGCTTCTTTCAGTTTGATTGGTCCGCCCAACATCCCTGTCGCGTCCTGTCAATGGACAAGCGCCGCGCGGGCGCGTCGTCAAAGCCTGCAACCCGTGTCCTCGCGCGGGGCGCGCTGCGGGCCGCACCAGTTGCTGGCTCTGACCCAATGACTGGCCGCTCCAGGGCCGTGGGTCGGGCTGTGCCCCCACCCACTCTGTTCCGCCGAATACATGCGTATTCGGTCAGATCAGATTGGCCGGTGTGCAGCCCATCGGCGGAAGGGGAGCCAAGCCCCAACCGCAGCACTCAAGAGGAGGCCACAAATGGCTCACAAATATCAGCCCCCGAAATTCTGGACCTGCGACTGTGATCGCGCGACCGGCGGTCACATCATCGACGGGCTCTATAGCACCTGCGTCTATTGCGGGAAGCATCGGCACGAGCTGAAGGAAATCGTTGTTCCGTCGGGTTTGGGCGGCGTGTTCTGCGTCGAGATCCTCAGCGTCGAGGATGATTGCGCCAAGGTGAAGGTGGTCAAAAGCTCGAACGGCTTTGACGCGCTGCCGCCCTTCACGGTGCCGTTCCAAGACATCGCTCCGCGTTGGAAGCACAAGGCGGGAGAAATCCGATGATCCCTGACTATCACAGTGATGATTTTGCGACAGCGCGTCTGGAAGATACCGTCAGCTTGCGAAGCGCCGCCCGTGAGGCCCGCGCCACGCTTTACGCGGTGTTGAACCGGCTGGAGCTGAACGATCTGGACGGCGAAGAGCAGCCCTATATCGACGATTGTCTCGGGGCACTCGCAATCCTTGAAGAGGCGTTGCGATGACCTTGGAAGAGATCAAAGCAGCAGTGGACGCGGGCAACCGTGTTCACTGGATCAGAGCTTGTCCACGTCCAACCCCGCTTGAATTAGGCGAGGAGCAATCTTTTTCATCTTGGCAAATTCTGTGCCAAAGGAAGTTCCAATCCCCAGTCCTTCGCAGAACTCTTTTCCAGTCACGCTCTGAAGAACATCGTGGTGCTTTATTACTTGAAGGTGCAGCTCGGCCACGTACCCGTTGCGAGGCGATTTCTCGAGTGCCTCGCTTATTGAAGCCAATGTTGTGTTGATGGTCATGATAACTCCCCTGTGCAATATGCATTTAGCTAAAAGCATATTGCACAAAGCAAGTCAAGCTGAAACTGCCGATGACGGGCAGGGGTATAGTGACGATCTGGCGCTGATCGATGGCTGGGCGATCTATGTCCGAGTTGAGACACCGGACGACCCGCACCAGCCATTTGATCTACACGAGCTGCCCGACCATCAAACCTATGCCAGCGCCGAAGGCGCGGCCCGCGCAATAGCGACGCAATTGCTTGGCGATGCTGAGGCGTGGAACCACGACTAGTGGTGCCATGCCTTGCGCATGCGGCCGGGGCTTTGCCCGGCGGTCGCCGCCCATGGCTGCTCCAAACGGAATACAGGCAGTTGATTCAATATTATAATATTGAATCAATTATGGCGAAATGCCATAACGGGGCAGCCTGTATGATGCTGGCAAGAAATAGGGGTGATTACTTCACATGGGCCGACCGCGCGCACCACGGCACAAACGACTGACGCAAAACCAGCGTTTTGCCATCGTTCGCAAGCGTGCCGAAGGGTGCGTATTTCGCGGAAGCTGGGCAGTGATTTCGCGCGATCTCGGGCAC